>CANIYB010000182.1 GCA_947471105.1 Cytophagaceae bacterium | reverse complement strand
TGGGTCTTTGAAAATTCTTCTGCCACATACGCATCAAATCCAATTCCTGCCGTGCAGAAAAATGGTTTTTTATTCCACATTAAACTATCTATTGCATTGTTATTCCCATGTAAAGCTTTGTTTAGCGCAGCTTTGAAGTCCATAGGGATATTCAGGTGTCTAGCAAGTCCATTTCCTGATCCTATGGGGATAATTCCTATTGGAATTTTAGTATGAATTAGCTCTGATGCTACTTCATTAATGGTACCATCTCCTCCTACAACGATTATTTTAGAAACTTGTTGGCTTACCGCTAATTTTGCCAATTCGCCTCCATGACCAGGAAATTCAGTAAAATGTAGACTTGAATTTTCAATTTTATTCAATATTTGAATCAATTGAGCTTTGCTTGACGTACTTTTGCTACCTGATTTTATATTTATAATAAAGAAAATCATATGATATTTTTCAGGGCGTAAAGTTAACATTAAATAATATGATATGTATCAAATAGGAGATTCACATGAAATTGATTTTTCATTTACACAGGATGAAGTAAATGAATTTTGTAAAATATCGGGGGATTTTAACCCTTTGCATTGGGATGAAGTCTATGCCTCAACAACCCAGTTTAAACAACCTATTATTCATGGAGCTTTAATTGCTAGTGTATTTTCAAGAGTTATGGGTATGGAATTTCCTGGGCAGGGGAGTGTTTATTTAAAACAAGTCACTGAGTTTAAAAGACCTTTGTTTGTTGGCATAACCTATACCGCAAAGTTCCAAATTGATTCTATTAATAAAGAGAAGCATGTCGCCGAAATCAAAACGCAAGTTTTTGAACCTGAACGAGGCAAATTGATGGTTGATGGAATGGCAACCGCCTTGCACTTGGAAAAATTTTAACAAAAAAAAAGCCTGAAATTTCTTTCAGGCTTTTTTTAATTTGATAAATTACTTAGAAGCGTTCTTTTGGTTTTGAACCTCAGTACGAATTTCTTGTGATAAAGTTTTTAATTGTTGAAGACCACCTCTAACGCGTGTTCCTGCTGCTTGATTTCCTTTATCATAGAATTTTTCGAAATCCGATTCTAATGATAATACTAGATCTTTCACTTGTGCAAATCTGCTCATAATAATAATTTTTAGGTTGTAAAATATTTAGATTGTCTTTATAGCCTATTAAGAGGCTTTTATAATACGAAATTTAGACAAATTTTTAATTCTCACAAATTTTTCCAACTAAAAATCACAAAAAAAAGTGAAAAAAGTCAAAAATCTTTGATTTTAGTCTCTATTTCTAATTTATTTGGAATAAAAGCCCTCTTTAAGTTGCTTTTGAACTTTAGCAAAACACTCTGTCGTGTAACGTATATCCTCAAGCGTATGTGAGGAAGTTGGTATAATCCTTAACATGATTTGTCCCTTCGGAACCACTGGATAAACAACTATGCTACAAAAAATCCCCATGTTTTCTCTAAGGTCACGAACGAGTTTAGTTACAGCTTCTATGTCATAATCACCATGTAAAAATACTGGGGTTACTGGAGATTGTGTTTCGCCTATATCGAATCCCTTTTCTCTTAAGCCTTCTTGAAGTGCTTTTACATTAGCCCATAATTTCTCTCTTAATTCAGGATGCTTTTTTATTAATTCAAGTCGCTTCATTCCTCCAATAACAAAAGGCATTGGCAATGCTTTTGCATAGGTTTGAGACCTCATATTGTATTTTAAATACATGATGATATCTTTTGGCGCCGCTACAAATGCTCCAATCGCTGCCATTGATTTAGCGAAAGTTGAAAAATAAAGATCAATTCCATCCGTACAATTTAAAAATTCACCTACTCCACGACCATTTGCCCCCATGGTTCCAAATCCATGTGCATCATCTACTAACAATCTGAAATTAAAATCCTTTTTCATTTCGACGATTTTGTCTAGCGCGCCAACTTTCCCTGACATCCCGAAAACTCCTTCCGTAATAACAAGTATTCCTCCTCCTGTTTCTTCGGTTCGCTTTTTCGCACGCTCTAAATTCGTTCTTAAAGAATCCATGTCGTTGTGATTAAACTTATAATAGGCACCCATTTTTGCTTTATGCAAACGAATGCCATCGATTAAACAAGCATGTGATTCCGCATCATATACAATGATATCACGATGGTCAACCATACATTCTATCAGTGACATGACACCTTGATAACCATAATTTAGTAGGAAGCAGTCTTCCTTGCCAACAAATTCAGCTAATTGTCTCTCAAATTCCTCATGTTGATCCGTATTTCCTGACATCATTCTTGCCCCCATAGGGTAGGCTAGGCCATATTTCGCTGCGGCATCTGCATCTGCTTTTCTTACTTCAGGATGATTTGCCAGTCCTAAATAATTATTTAAAGACCAATTTAACATCTCCTTTCCCATGAAAGTCATTCTTGGACCTAATTCGCCAGTTAATTTTGGGAAAGAAAAATAATGATGTGAATAATGTGCATGAGCGCCAATTGGACCCATATTTTTTACTACTTTTTCGAAAATATCCACTTTGTTAATTCGTTTTAATTAAATAATCTTGTATTCATTACAAAGTTAAATTTATTTTTTAAACCCTCTTATATTTAATACGTTCATTCGTCATTTTTCTGTTAATTTCGTCAACTTATTCACAAGCTTACGATATGAAATTCAATTTATTCTTTCTTTTATGTGCCTTGATTACCTCCAATGCACTTTATTCCCAAAGTATTACCAAACCATTAGTCGAATCTAAAAAAGGGATGGTTGTGACCACACACCCTTTAGCGACAGAAATTGGCTTGTCCATTTTAAAGAAGGGAGGAAATGCAATTGACGCCGCTATAGCCGTAAATTTTGCTTTAGCGGTTTGTCATCCATCTGCTGGAAATATTGGCGGAGGTGGTTTTTTAGTCTATCGTAATGCCCAAGGGAAAGTTTTTGCTTTAGATTATAGGGAAAAGGCTCCTTTGGCAAGCTCAAAAGATATGTACTTAGATGCATCGGGCAATGTAATTCCTGAAAAAAGTTCTATTGGCGTATTTTCTGTAGGGGTTCCAGGAACTGTTGCGGGCATGGAGGCAATGCATCGTAAATTTGGTTCATTGCCTTGGAAAGAACTGATTCAGCCTGCTATTGACATCGCTAGGCAAGGACATGTACTCACCTTCAGAGAAGCAAGAGGCTTAAACGCGAATAAGTCCGATTTTATAAATCAAAATAAAGGGAATTCTTATTTAATTAATCCGAATCATATGGATTGGAAAAAGGATGATATCTTAATGCAGGAAGATTTAGCTAATACTTTGGAAAGAATTTTGCGTGATAAATCAAAAGGATTTTATCAAGGGAAAACAGCAGAGCTTATAATTAGTGAAATGAAACGTCTAAATGGCATTATTACACAAAAAGATTTAGATACTTACAAACCTATTTGGCGTAAACCAATCGTTCAATCTTATAAAAATTTCCAAATAATTGGGATGCCACCTCCTTCCAGTGGAGGAATAGCTTTGGCACAATTAATGGGAATGGTCAAAAAATATCCATTGAGTAAATGGGGAGCAAGCTCTGACTCTACGGTCCAATTAATGATTGAGGCTGAGCGAAGAGTATTTGCAGACCGTGCAAAATGGTTAGGCGATCCAGATTTTATTAAAGTACCCGTTAAGCCTTTATTGGATACGACTTACATAAAAAGTAGAATTAGTTCGATGGATTTTACTAAGGCAACTTTAAGTTCAGATATTTCCGCAGGTCAGTTCCCTGGCTATGAAAGCCCAGAAACTACTCATTATTCTATTGTAGACGCGGCTGGAAATGCTGTATCTATAACGACTACCTTAAATAATTCTTTTGGCAGTAAAGTTTTTGTAGGTGGAGCAGGATTTCTTTTAAACGATGAGATGGATGATTTTTCTGCGAAAGCGGGTGCTCCCAATATTTATGGTTTAGTTGGATCTAAAGCAAACGAAATTCAGCCCATGAAAAGAATGCTTTCAAGTATGACGCCAACCATCATTACTCAAAATGGTCAATTGAAAATGGTTGTGGGAACTCCTGGGGGGTCTACGATTATAACTAGTGTTTTTCAGGTGGTACTTAATGTCTTGGAATTTGGTATGAATATGCAACAAGCAGTGGAATATCCTCGCTTTCATCAACAGTGGAAACCCGAACCTACCCGAATAGAGGCTAATCGATTATCATCTGTTCAAATGGAACGATTAAAACAGAAGGGCTATGAATTTTCCAATTCGGCATCTATAGGTCTCGTAGAGGGTATTTTAGTACTTCCATCCGGTAAACTACAGGGCGGTGCTGATTCACGAGGGGATGACACCGCATTGGGTCATGATTGATTTATTGAAATAAAGTAGCTACAAAATAAGCCGCCGCTGCCGCCGCCGCACCTATGGAAGCAACTTTCAAGGATCCAATCCATGGATTTTGATCTGTCACCTTACTTTTGAAATACCCAAAAACCAACAAGGCTAACAACGTTATTTCAGCTGAATATAAGAGACCAGACTTGGGATCATTTACATAAAAATAGGGTACAAGGGGGACAAATCCCCCCACAATGTATGAAATGCCTATTGTAAGTGCCGAGTTTCTTGCTCTATTGGGATTAGGTTTTTCTAAGCCCAATTCAAAGCGCATCATAAAATCAACCCATTTATCTTTATCTTTTGAAATAGCTTCCACGACAATTTCCTGAGCCTCAGGTGTCAAGCCATAGCCTTCAAATACTTCTCTGATTTCTTCTTTTTCCCTCTCTGGAACTCGTTCCACTTCTTCATATTCACGCTTTAATTCAGATTCATAATGCTCTTGCTCGGTCTGACCTGCTAGATATCCGCCTAATCCCATTGCGATCGAACCTGCGACAATTTCTGCAATACCCGCCGTGGTCACAATGGCGGATGAAGCTACCGCACCCGAAAGTCCTGCAGCCAAGGCAAAAGGAACTGTTAAACCATCTGACATGCCTATGACAATATCAGTGATAAAATCAGAACTCTTTAAGTGCTTTTCGTGTAAATGGTGATCTGGTTCGTTCATATGGTTTGATTATCTGATGCCATGCATCATTTTTTTAAGAGGTCCAGAAGCTAAGATATACAATAATACAGATGCTATTCCTGCCATTAATACAAAAAGCATAAAGAAATCATACAGGTTTTTTATTTCCATGCCCAAAAAGCTTGGAAATTGGCCTGTTGCAATTGCATTTACTG
>CANIYB010000181.1 GCA_947471105.1 Cytophagaceae bacterium | reverse complement strand
TGCCATTGTTTGCTTTTAATGTTATTTTTCTGTGCATATTTTTTGAGTACACCGACTGAATCAAGCCATGGCGTCACGCTAAATGACAACATTTCTACTTCCGCGTGTTGGCCAAATTCAGATTCAATCACCTTCATTTGCTTGATCATATTCGGGCATATATTGGTGCATCGACTAAAAAAGAAATTAGCCACATGCACTTTCCCACGTAACAACGTATCACTTACGGAATGCCCATGCTGGTCTAAAAACGAAAAGGGTTTTAAATGGTGTGTGATTTTAGCCTCAGCCGCCTGTCTATTCTCGAAAAATTGAGGTTCAAAATCCGGGGTATTGTAATAGGGCAAAACGGGCACTTCCTCGCTGGTAGTGCAGGCAAAAGCCAACCATAAAAAACCACTAATTAAGTAGGCGCGCAGAGACATTGACACAATTTTTAGTTCCTAATAAGCCAAATCGGCGCCCTTCTTTCATGATATAATTAGCCCTTATTTGGCCATTGTCATAAAATAATTTTTGGGATCCTTCCTCGTGACCTGCCACATAATGCATTTCTCGAATCAAAACTCCTCTTTCATTCCATTCACTTGCCAAGCCCTGATATTCGTCATTTTGAAAATGATACGCTTGTTGTTTTTTACCTGTTGGGAAATATTGAACAAAGGCCCCTATTTTTTTCCCTCGGTCAAACGTTCTAAATTCTTTCAACACATGTCCAGGAAAATATTGAATCCATTTCCCATGCCGATTTCCTTTTAAATAGGATTCAATTTTAAGGGTGTCTTGGGTTTGTGAATCTAGCCTAAAAAGCGTTCCTGAAAATGGTTTCCCCTGGTAAAATACACCTGCATTTTCAAATGAAATCTGAGGATTATCTGCTGAAAACGAAAGCATTTTTTCATGCGAAATTTCCGTCGAATTCTTTGAAATTATAGAGACTCCATTCTCCTCTTTGGGGGAACATTGAAAAAAAATAATTGCGATAAAAAAACTACTGAGATACAGTACCAGGCGTTCCATAGAAACCATTGCCATTGATATAAGGATCTTCTTGAGTAATGTGATAATGGTAGATTCCGGCAGGGAATTCTGTGGTTGCGTGCGTGTGTCCATGCAACACATCCAGGTTCGCATTAGTCACCGCTTTGCCACTTTCCCAAGGTCCATACACGGGAAATCCGTCGAGCAAAAACCCTAACAAAGCCATTTTATCTGCTTTCACTTGGGTTAAATAGAGAGGCTCCACGTGGTAATGATATTTCCCCCCAGGAGCTGGATGGCCATAATATTGATCAAATGAAGTCATTTCGCCAGCTAGGGGCTGGTTAGGGCCAGCGTATTGATTATAAAATGGAACCCCATTTAAAGAAATGCCTATGGCGCCTAATGGGGTTGCTGTCACTTTCGTTGCAGCGACAGGCTTTATCGGTATTTTAAACGTATAAAGGCCGGTCGAAATGCTATTAGGATTTTTGGCAAAGGTCAACCCATTAAAAGTTTTGCCAGAAAAGTTTTCGTATAGGCTACTGTTTGTGGCATAATAAACGCTTTTATGGTCTGGTGCACCTGAGGATTCTATGGTCACATAAGTCCCGTCCGAAGTGATTTTTGAGGCTCCATAAATTAATTTAAAATAAGAGGGAACTTCAGAAGCAGTGCCCATACTAGGTGTGGTGGTTCCGCCAGAAGTACCGCCCGTAGTCGCACCCGTGCTGGGCGTTGGAATCGTGGAACTTCCTGGATCACTTGATTTAGAACATCCTAGACATAGGATTAAAAGTACTAAGGCTTTTTTCATTATAAATGCTAAAGTAATTAACGGCCCAACATGGGAAATAATCTACGAATATCGGCTTCGGTCGGAATGCTTCCATATTCACAAATTTCAAAAGCTTCCGCATAATTAATCTGCTCTGCTTTTTCTTTTCCGTACCATTTTTCAAGTGCCTTTTTTACTTCAGGGTTAACTTTGGTCACGCGTTTGCTCAATAAATATTCTCTCTGCTTAGCCTTATCTTTCGGGATTTCAGATTCGTAATTTCCGATCCAAGGAAGCCACTCGAAAAACTGAGATTGATGGGCATCTAGACCATCTAATTTTTTAGCAATGACTGAGGTTATGTCGACCGCGATGTCGGCTTGGAAAGGATTTGGCTTTTTGAAATTATCCTGAAAATATAAAAAAACTGGATTTTTACGTAATGGAGGCGTATCGGGTGCAATGTTTGGAACACCCACCATGAAGGCCGCATCCTGTACTAAAACACCTGTATAGCGGTGGTCAGGATGGTAATCATTAGAACGTGGGGCGATCACCACATCTGCTTTCCACTCTCTAATTTTGCGAATGATTTGAAGTCGGATTTCCAAGGTAGGAAGTAATTCGCCGTCATGATTATCTAGCACATCGTAAGAAACGCCGAGGCGTTTGGCCACTTCTTTTGTTTCAGCGATCCGGCGTTTGGCCAACATTCCACCGCCTTCACTTTGATGACCTGCGTCTCCATTTGTGACAGAAACAAATTTAACGTGATGGCCCATAGCCACAAAAAGGGCGGCAGTGCCTCCACTTTTAATATCACAATCATCAGGATGCGCCCCGATCATAATGATTTGCAAGGGACGGTCTTGGGCAAAAATCATGGAATGGATGCCAAGAAAACAAAAGATAAATAGCCAGTTTTTCATCGTTTTTTTTTCTTAAAGATAATTCGTTCTTGTTATTCAGGCAAGACTTTAATTTTTAATGTATCGGCATTGACTCCAGTAAATATTCCTAAGCCATTTAAAATGGTGGTTGGCGGTGTGGAAATATTTTGTGTTGTATTCCCATTCCGCTGATATAGAGCTACATAATCCGAATTAAGTTTGAATAAAATCAGGGCATGTTGACCAAAATACTGGAAACTTTGAGACCGAATTTCAGCTGAATTTCCTTGAATAGGTTGGTTTCTAAAGCGTATATTAGGCCTAACTCGGGTAGGGTCAACAGGGAATTTAATTATTTCAACGGGATTAGGTTCAAGACTTTCAACGATCGACATGTAATAGTCATTGGTGTTGTTTTCCCAAGTAAGTAATACATTATTATCCACATTAGCCCCTCCGCCAAATCCCCCTTGAGGTCTACCGCCAGCTGAAATATCAATTGCTTGGCGTGAAATAACCGTTTTATTTGAGGCAAATTTTAAGGGCTTCGTTGGGATTTGCGTAGTCGCACTCACTTGTTTTCCTAAATAATCAAACTTAAATGAATAGGAACTGCCTACGGTAATTGGAAAAATCGTTTGGGATACATAAAGTCCATTGCCTTTTGAAACTAAGTTAATGGAACCTTTAGGGCCCGTGATCGTTATTTTCAATCCATCTACCGGCTTCTCTTTGTTGGCTAAGGAATCTGCCGAATAGGGTATTTCCGTATGAACTGAAAGTGAAATGGGGGCTCCTGGAATGAGGTATGCCTCCACTACTGGTTTTGGTGTGGTTTCTTCAAACCCATTTTCTAGGTTAGAACAGGAGAAACTCATGATCCCCAAAAAGATATATACGTGTATATTTTTCATGATTGGCCTAATTTAAATGTAAGGATAAAGTAATGTTGGGCGTAAACCCTAGGTAATTCACATCCGTCACTGACAAATATCGGTCGTTGGTTTCTGGATCCACCACCGTTTGGAATTTCTTATACCAGACATTGTTATGGTTGTACACATTGAACATAGACATAGTCAACGTTCCCATTTTAAAATTATACGTAGCGGCTAAATCCAAACGATGTTGGGCCGGAAACCGATTCCCATTGGTCGTCGACGGCTCGGTATAATCACGTACGCTCCCATCCAAAAGTGTGACCGAATAGCCCCCTAGAATAGAAGTATATGGTTTTCCTGTGGCGTATAAAAATGAGGAAGAAAAATCCCATTGACGCCATTTATAAATACCGACTACCTTAAATTCATGCCGAACATCGAAGTTGGAAGGAAAGGGATCTGGTGAAAATATCTGAATATTTTTTTCTGATTTGGCTAAGGTATAACCAATCCAACCCGTTAGGTTACCAAATTTTTTCTGAAACAAAAAGTCAATTCCGTGGACGGTGCCCGTACCATTGTAAAATGTTTCGCTAGCGACTAAACCTGCGCCAATTTTAGGTGTAAAACGCAAGGTATATCGGGTATCGTTTTGAATGTCTTTATAATAGGCTTCCACGTCAAATAAATAATCACCTTTCTCATAGCTAGTTCCTATGATGAAATGTTTTGCTGAAGTGACAGGCAGGTCTTTGTTGTCGGCAAGGACCCAAAAATTTCGGCTACCACTTAAAATATCTTCTCGTTCAACTTGTTTAGCAAACTGGTAATAATTGCCAAATGCCCCTTTAAATTTCAAGTTTTTATTGACAAAATATTGAGCTGAAAGTCTTGGTTCAAAATAAAACTGAGAAGTTACTCCAAAATAATTCGCTCGAATGCCGGGGGTTATTTCTAAGGCTCGATTGAGTAATCGCATTTTATCTTGAAGATAGCCGGCGTAAATCATACTCTTGTTGACCTTATCCAAAATCTTTAAAGTGTCATTTTGGCTATAATTAAATTGAATATTCATGTCGGTGGCCTGAACCCCAAAACCTAAAAAATGAGAATCACTTAAACGCCCCTCGATGTCACTTTTAAAGGAGAAGTCTTTTAAATCATTGTTTTCTAAAGATCCGAATTTTACTGTTTGAGAGGTCCCATTGGTTCGATTGAAAGTTGACTGATTCGTATTATCCCGATTGCTATGAAAGTTAGAATAACTGATTAAGGTATTAGAATACCAGACTGAAGACCAATTTCGTGACCATTTAAGCGAGCCGCCTGTATTTCCCCATTGAGATAAATCTGAATTAGACAAGCCGCCGCCGCGGTTGCCTCCAAATGGCAAGCTGACATTTTGCGAATTATCCATATTGTCATTTCCCATGTAGATACTCAAGGCATAGATATCTTTGGCATTAGGTGTAAAATTTATTTTCCCATTTAGGTCATAAAAATAGGATGAAGCAATCGCTGAAGATTGGAATTGTCTTCTTCCAAATCCGCCGCCAGCACCCCCAGAGCCGAAACCGCCAGGGGCATTATTGGCCGATGAAGGCTTTAGTGCATCGGCAATTTTTGTATACAATGGCCCTGCCCACGACCTTCTTCCAGCCACTAAAAAAGTAAATTTCTTTCCTATGGGTCCCTCAGCCATGATATTTGCCGACATC
>CANIYB010000180.1 GCA_947471105.1 Cytophagaceae bacterium | reverse complement strand
CCAAAAAATTATACTCAAAAAAATAGACGCGAAGTATCGCGTCTCTACATTGTTTCTTAGGCTAATTCAAAAATCACCTCAATCTCCACGGGGATATTGCCGGGGAGCGTGCCCATGCCAACGGCCGAGCGCACGCCAATTCCTTTTTCTTCCCCCCAAACTTTAGCAAATAATTCCGAGCACCCATTGATGACATAAGGATGGCGCTCAAAATCAGCCGTGCAATTCACCATGCCCAACACTTTAATGACCCGTTTGATTTTATTTAAACTCCCTAATTGGGATTTCAAGGTGGACAATATCGTCAGGCCTACTTGCTGAGCTGCTGACTTCCCTTCCTCCATATCCATCGCATCGCCTACTCGGCCCACGATTAAAGAACCATCGTTAAGTACTGGGCCATGCCCCGAAACATAATAGAAATGATCCACTTGTAATCCCGGTTTATACACGCCCATCGGTTTAGGTGCCGGAGGTAAATCCAACCCTAAAGCCTTGAAATTTTCTTCTGGTGTTCCCATAAATTCGTTTTTACTTTCCATACAATTGTCTAATAATTTCTGAAATTAAACCGGTCCAACCCGTTTGATGACTCGCCCCTAAACCCTTCCCTGTATCCCCGTCAAAATACTCAAAAAACAAATGATTATCTTTGAAATTTGGATCAGATTGCATCTTTTCATATTCGCCATACATCGGAATTTTCCCATCCTTCCCGGGCGTAAACATCGCTAATAAACGTTTTGAGACACCTGATGCGGCATCTTTTATGTTCATCATTTGGCCTGAATTCGTTGGATATTCCACCTCATAATCACTTCCATAATAATCCGAGAACTTGGACAAAGAATCCAAAATTAAATAATTCATCGGAAACCAAATGGGACCACGCCAATTTGAATTTCCACCAAACATATCCCCTGTGGATTCTGCCGGGGTATAATCAACTTGCATAGAACCTCCGTCAAAAGCAAACTTGTACGGATTTTCTTGATGGTATTTTGACAAAGACCTTATCCCAAAATCGGATAAAAACTCCGATTCGTCAAACATCCGCTTCAAAATCATTTTCATCCGATGACCCCTTAAGATGGAGAGCAATCGACTTTCCCCTTTTCCGGGTTCGTACCAACGAGATATCAAGGAGGCTAAATCGGGACGATTATTTAATACCCACTCAACCCGACGTTTAAATGCAGGTAATTTGTCCAGCATGTCAGATGTCAATACTTCAACCGCAAATAATGGAATTAAACCCACCATCGACCGGACTTTTAAAAGCATCGCACTTCCATCCTCTTTGTGCAACATGTCATAATAAAACTGATCATCCTCATCCCATAAATTCAATTTCTCTCCGCCAATGGATTGCATAGCCCCCGCGATATGAAGAAAATGCTCAAAAAACTTAGAAGCCATATCTTGATACACCGGGTTTTCAATGGCTATTTCACAGGCAATTCGTAACATATTTAAACTGTACATCGCCATCCATCCCGTTCCATCCGCTTGCTCTAAATGCCCGCCCGTCGGCAAAGTAGACGATCGGTCAAAAACCCCAATATTATCCATTCCCAAAAATCCTCCCCCAAAAATATTATCTCCCCCCGCATCTTTTAAATTAACCCACCAAGTAAAATTCAACAACAACTTATGAAATATGCGCTCCAGAAAAACGATATCGCCCTTTCCGCCATTCATCTCCTTGTCTATTTCATACACTTTCCAAGTGGCCCACGCATGAACCGGTGGATTTACATCCGAAAATGACCATTCATAGGCCGGAATTTGGCCGTTGGGATGCATGTAATATTCGCGAAGGATTACGGCCAACTGCCTTTTGGCAAAATCAGGGTCAAGTCTAGCCAAAGGAATTGTGTGAAACGCTAAATCCCAAGCCGCAAACCACGGATATTCCCACTTGTCAGGCATCGACAAAATATTAGCCGTGTATAAATGACGCCATGCATTATTGCGACCAAACTTCCGATTATCATCCGGTTTGGGCATGGCAGGATCCCCCTTAATCCACTCAAAAACATTGTAATAATACCACTGCTTAGTCCACAACATACCCGCATAGGATTGTCGTTGCAACAACTTTAAAGCCGGGTCGTCTACCCCCTTCTGAATCGAATCATAAAATTCGTCTGCCTCCTTAATTCTTGACTCAAAAATAGCATCAAAATCTTCAAAGGGGCTTTTTAACGTGTGATCTACTAGCCTCAACCTGAAAACTTTTTTGCCCCCAGGGGGTATTTTCGTGGAATATCGAACCGCAGCTTTGGTCCCTATGTGATTTTGATTGATCGATTTTTTACTCTTATTGACAATATAATCATTGATCCCATCCTTGGTAAAATGCGACAAATTAGGTGATTGATGTAAGCGCTCAAAATTCGTTTCATTATCACAAAACAAAAATTCATCCGCCTCCTCCGCATATAATTTAAATCGGCCCACCACTCGGTGATCTACCTCAATAAATGAATTTCCAACACCGGTTAAAAGCGGTTTGTATTTGTAATTTTCATATCCCCAGCACCAAGTATTTCGATACCAGATGGTGGGCAAAACGGTAATGGGTGCGGCCACTTTCGACCTATTTTCAACTGTCACTTTAATCAAAATATCTTGTTCATCCCCTTTGGCATATTCCATAGAAATGTCAAAATATTCGTTTTTATCAAAAATGCCTGTGTCTAAAAGTTCATATTCGGGCTCTAATCGGCTACGTTTTTTACTCTCATCGATTAGCTTTTCATACGGAAAAGTTTGTTGGGGATACTTGTACAACATCTTTTGATAAGAATGTGTAGGCGTAGCATCTTGGTAGTAATACAATTCCTTCACATCCTCCCCATGATTAGATTCCGCACCGGTCAAACCAAAAAACCGCTCTTTAATTATATGATCCCGGTGATTCCAAAAAGAAAAAGCAAAACACACATGCTGCTTATTATCTGAAATACCTCCTATTCCTTCTTCCCCCCAGCGATATGCTTTCGAGCGCGCCATGTCATGGGTAATACTTCCCCAGGCATTTCCATGCGCACTATAATCCTCACGGACCGTTCCCCACTGGCGCTCAGTCAGGTAAGGACCCCACTTTTTCCAACCTTTATTATCGTTCCTTAATGAAAGTCTCCCGCGTTCAGCGCCAATTTCAGACATATGAATTTGATTAAAAAATGGATCTATAAATGCTTGATACAAATATATTGAATTTGTCGAAATATGAACATGAAGGCCTTTTTAATTACACAGATTCCCGAAATTTTGCTAATTTTACTGAGTTGGAATAAATTGCCAGCAGGAATACATTTCCTCATGAATGATTGCCCTAAAATCCATGTAAATAATTCAATTCGTGTCAAATAAATAGATCTACAAATCAACTCATCTAATGAAAAAACTAATTCTATTCATCAGCATCATTTCATTTTTATCATGCCAAAAAGAGAAAAATGCAGCACAGAAAAACCCGCAGCTTGATAAAATCATTTCGGAATATTACGAGGACCAATTAAAATTAAGTCCGATCTCAGCGACGTTTAATGGAGATAATCGATACAACGACTTATTAAATATTGACTTTACCGACAGCCATAGAGTATTAGTTAAAAGCATTTTAGAGAAATACCAAAAATCTATTCAAGAAATTGATCGTAAAAGTTTACATACGAATGACCAATTAACCTACGACTTAATTGAAAGAGATGTCAATTTAGGCCTTGAAGGACTAAGCTTCCCTGAAAACCTTATCCCATTAAATCAATTTTATGGATTTCATTTGACATTCGCACAGTTGGGTAGTGGCTCTGTCATCCAACCCTTTGTGACCGTCAAGGATTATGAAAACTGGTCTAAAAGAATGCTAAAGGGTGCGGCATATTTAGATAGCTCAGTCGTTTATTTCAGAAAAGGAATGGCCGCTGGCCATGTTTTGCCTAAGGCATTGATTGTGAAAATCATTCCTCAGCTCGACGCATTTAATGTGAAAGATGTAAAGGAAAGTACATTTTATGGCCCCATAAAAAATTTACCAAAAAGCTTTAGTGAAGCAGATAAAAAAAGGTTTACTGAATTATACACCAATAACATTCAGCAAATTATTCTTCCTGCCTACAGCCGTTTGGCTACTTTCATGAAGGAAGAATACTTGCCAAAAGGAAGGCTGAGTTCGGGAATCAGCGACATACCAAATGGCAAAGCATACTATCAATATTTAATTCGCACGATGACCACCACAGATAAATCAGCAGATGAGATTTATCAAACGGGCCTTTCTGAAGTTAAGCGAATTAAAACCGAAATGGAGAAAACAAAAGATGCTGTTGGGTTTAAAGGCGACTTGAAAGCCTTTTTCGAACACATGCGAACGGATCCAAAATTCACACCATTTAAAGATCCCGCAGAAGTACTTGCGGCCTTTGAAACGATTCATAAAAAAATGGAGCCCGCACTCAAAACGATGTTTGGACGTGTTCCTAAATCACCTTTTGAAATTCGTCAAACAGAAGCTTTTCGGGCTGCCTCAGCCTCAGCTGAATATTTTGCAGGCTCTGAAGATGGAAAAAGACCCGGCATCTTTTATGTTCCGATCACGAATGCAAAAACTTTTAACCTGACAAGTGGCATGGAAAGTCTATTTTTACATGAAGCCATCCCGGGACATCATTATCAAATTAGTTTGCAACAAGAAAACGGGGATTTGCCTAAATTTAGACGTTTTGGTGGAAACTCTGCTTATGCAGAAGGCTGGGCATTATATACCGAAAGCTTAGGAAAGGAATTGGGCTTATATACAGATCCATATCAGTACATGGGTGCTTTGGGGGATGAAATGCACCGTGCCATTCGCTTAGTAGTGGATGCCGGAATGCATTCTAAAAATATGACTAGAGAAGAGGCCATCAAATTTATGATGGACAATGAGCCACTGAGCGAAGAGGGTACGATCGCTGAAATAGAAAGATATATGGCCATCCCAGCACAAGCCTTAAGTTATAAAATCGGTGCGCTCAAAATCAAAGAAATTAGAGAACGCCTGACGAAGCAATTAGGATCCAAGTTTAAACTCTCTGATTTCCATGATGAATTACTAAAGGATGGAAATATGCCATTAGAGGTTTTGGAGAAGAAAATGGACCAATGGGCTAATGGATTGTAAAATAAAACTTAAATATTGACAAAAAAATAAGGCTTGAAACTCAGCACTGATTTTCCTATTCCCGTCGCTAATCATAAGCTAACACCCACTAGTAAGGTATTGTGTATGGGATCCTGTTT
>CANIYB010000179.1 GCA_947471105.1 Cytophagaceae bacterium | reverse complement strand
GAAATGAATGTTGTAAATAAAAAATTTAATACAGATGATTCTAAATGGATGTTAGATTTATTAAGAAAAAATGAAAAGTTTTTACCCTATTAATTACTATATAAATGTCTAAAGAGTATAAATTTTCAAATCAAACGTCCTTCTATCAAGGTAAAGTTCGTGATGTATATGGTTTTGGAGAATATCTATTAATGATTACTTCTGATCGTATTTCTGCGTTTGACGTGGTATTACCTAAATTAATTCCATTTAAAGGCCAAGTATTAAACCAAATTGCTAGTTATTTTTTAAATGCTACTAGAGATATCGTTCCTAACTGGTTGATTTCAACTCCTGATGCTAATGCGGCTTATGGTTTTAAATGTGAGCCGATACCTATTGAAATGGTTATTAGGAATTATATGGTAGGTCATCTATGGAGAGAATATTCATCAGGAAAAAGAGTTGTATGTGGTGTTGTTTTGCCTGATGGTCTAAGAGAAAATGAGGTTTTGCCTTCACCCATTATTACACCTACAACTAAAGCTCATGAAGGCCATGATCAAGATATTTCTCTGGAGGAAATTGTCAATCAAAATATTGTATCAGAAACTTTATTGAAAGAATTGGTTGAAAAGACTCATTTGCTTTTTCAAAGAGGCCAGCAAATGGCTTTGGAAAAAAACTTAATTTTAGTAGACACTAAGTATGAATTTGGTTTATATAACAACGATATCATGTTGATGGATGAAATTCATACACCGGATTCTTCTCGCTATTTTTATTTAGCACCTTATGAAGATCTATTTTCCAAAGGCCTACCTCAAAAACAATTATCTAAAGAGTTTGTACGGGAATGGTTGATAAAGAATAATTTTCAAGGAAAAGAAGGGCAACAAATTCCTCAATTAACTGATGAATTTATACAGGAAATTTCTGATAGATATATTCTTTTATATACTGAAATAACAGGTCTAGAATTTCAAAAAGAAGATCAAAAAGATATAGAAAGTCGAATTTTTAATAACGTAAATACATATTTAAGCCATGTCCAGTAACCCATTTTATAGTTTAGAACAAAATGAAAGTTATGCAATCATTACTTGGAATGAACTTAATTTGACTCAAGCAAATTCAGAAGAACTTGAGTTGGTCATTCGTAACTTATTCAAAAAAGAGTTTGCGAATATGATTTTAGATTTAAACAATGTGACAGAATTAGATGGATTTGGAGTTAGCTGCATTCGAAAGGGTACTAAAATTTGTACTAATGAAATGGGATTATTTGCAGTGGTAACAAAGAATGAAGACATTCAAGATCGTTTAGACCTAGCAAAAATCGAAGACTTTACCTTATTAAATACTGTCAAAGAAGCGGTAGATGCAATTTATTTAAATGATTTAGAAAATGATTTTCAAGATTCTGATGAAGAAGAGCAAGAATTTGAAGGTGGTTTTTCAGATAACGAATCTGATGATTATTAATAAATTGGATTCTTAGAAGATAAATTATTCTTCATTTTTGATATTTCATTTACCATATAATATTTTGTCTATATTAATATACGCCAAATTAATTTTTGATTAAATTTGAAATACTAGTATTTAATATTTAATTATATCATTGATCCCTATTTTTTATATTTAGGTTTATTTTTTTAGTTTATAAGAATAATTATATTTTATTATGGAGATTAAGGTAGCTGGAGAAGGATTGTATCGGAAAGAATTTGAGCATGATGCTTGTGGAATTGGTTTTGTTGCTAGTTTGAAAGGAATAAAATCGCACAGAATCGTCCAAGATGCGATTAAAATGTTGATTCGAATGGATCATCGTGGAGCTTGCGGTTGCGATCCAAATTCTGGTGATGGAGCAGGTGTACTTATGCAAATTCCACATGAGTTCTTTTTAGAAGAATCACGTAAACTAAAGTTTTCTTTACCTTCTCTTGGTAATTATGGAGTTGGAATGGCCTTTTTTCCTAAGAATGAAATTTTAATCAATGAATGTAAAGAAGTAATCGATCGTAAGGCTAAAAAGTTAGGATTATCGATTTTAGGTTATCGATTAGTTCCAGTAAATAATAATGAAATTTTAGGAGCTGATTCCGGTGACTCTGAACCTAATATTTATCAAATATTTATTGATAAGCCCGTTTCATGTAAAACTGAAATCGAATTCGAGCGTAAACTTTATGTTTTTAGACAATATGTTTCCAAATTGTTAAATGAAACGATCCGAGGATTAGAAAATAAATTTTATTTTGCTTCCATGTCATGTAGGACAATTATCTATAAAGGTATGTTGACTACTCTGCAGGTTCCTGGGTATTTTGTCGACTTATTTCAGGATAATTTCACGTCTGCTTTAGCCATTGTACATTCGCGGTTTTCAACAAATACTTTTCCGGAGTGGAAATTGGCACAGCCTTTCCGTTTTATCGCTCATAATGGTGAAATAAATACGGTTAAAGGTAATTCTTCGTGGATGCAAGCTCAATCGGCTTTGTTTTCTAGTCAATATTTTTCGCAAGAAGAATTAGACATGATTTTACCTATTTGCAATTTAGGTCAATCAGACTCAGCCATTTTAGATAATGCAATCGAAATGTTATATCTGAGTGGTCGGTCTTTGCCTCATGTGATGATGATGCTTATACCTGAAGCATGGGACGGAAATGAATCCATGGAATCTTACAAAAAAGATTTTTATGAATATCATGCGGCTATGATGGAACCTTGGGATGGTCCTGCAAGTATTTCTTTTACGGATGGAAAACTTATCGGAGCTACTTTAGATCGTAACGGATTAAGACCTTCAAGGTTTTGGGTAACTAATGATGATCATGTTATAATGGCATCTGAAGCTGGAGTATTGGACTTAGATCCAGCTACAATTGTTTCAAAGGGACGTTTGCAACCTGGAAAAATGTTTGTTGTGGATATGGAACAGGGGCGTATTGTTCCTGATGAAGAACTTAAAGAAGTTATTTGCCAACAACAACCTTATGGCCAATGGTTGCGTGAAAATAAAATTCGTGTAGAAGACTTACCTGAGGCGGGAAGTGAATATAGACAGCCAAAATCGAATGAAGTTATTTCAAGGCAGCAGATTTTTGGGTTTACTACAGAAGATATTCGTATTGTGTTGACTCAAATGGCGGAAACAGGTAAGGAAGCATTAGGTTCTATGGGAATAGATACGCCTTTAGCTGTATTATCAGACAAAGCCCAACATCTTTCTAGTTACTTTAAACAACTTTTTGCCCAAGTTACTAACCCGCCTATTGATCCAATTCGAGAAAGAATGGTTATGTCTTTATTAACTGACATAGGAGGTTTGTCTAATTTGTTAGAAGAAAGTCCAAGTCATTGTAAGCAAATAGAAATTCAACAACCTGTGTTGCGGAATAAAGAAGTTGAGAAAATTCGCTGGATTGATCATGAGAAATTTCAGACAAAGTCAATTCACATGACTTTTCGGGCATCTAATGAGCCTGGAGTACTCAAAAAAGCACTAGATAGGATTTGTCATTATGCAGAAGATGCAGTAGATGATGGGTATTCCATTATTTTGCTTACCGATCGCGGAATAGATTCATCTCATGCGCCAATTCCTTCATTATTAGCTTTAGGTGCTGTTCATAATCATTTAATTCGGGTTAAAAAGCGCGCTAAAGTTGGTATTATTTTGGAAGCTGGTGATGTTTGGGAGACACATCATTTTGCAACATTAATTGGATATGGCGCATCTGCTATTAATCCTTACATGGCTTTTGAGACCATTAAATTAATGAAAGAAAATAAATTAGTTGATCCTAATTTATCCTATGAAAAACTAGAGTATAATTACATTAAAGCAGTAAATGGGGAATTGCTCAAGATTTTTTCTAAAATGGGTATCTCAACATTACAGTCATATCAAGGAGCTCAAATTTTTGAAATATTGGGTTTAGATCATACGGTAGTTAACATGTATTTTACAGGTTCTATTTCACGTATTGAAGGAGTGGATTTAGATACATTAGCTTTAGAAGCATTAATTAAACATGAATCTGGTTATGAAATTTTAAAATCAATTAACCCCAAATTGGAAGTTGGCGGTATTTATCAATGGAAACAAAGAGGAGAGGAGCATTTATTCAATCCTCAAACGATTCATTTATTGCAACAAGCGACCAAGTTAAATGACTATTCTGTTTTTAAAAAATACTCCAAACTGATTGATGATCAAGGGAATAAAGCAATTACTTTAAGGGGTTTGTTGAAGTTCAAAAGCACAAAAGCTATTTCTATCGATGAAGTAGAACCCATCGAAGGTATATTAAAACGTTTTGCTACTGGTGCTATGTCATTTGGTTCAATTTCCTATGAAGCGCATACTACTTTAGCTATTGCCATGAATCGAATTGGGGGTAAATCCAATACAGGAGAAGGAGGAGAGGATCCAATAAGATTTACAAAATTGCCTAATGGGGATTCAATGAATTCAAGTATTAAACAAGTGGCATCGGGTAGATTTGGTGTTACTATGGATTATTTGACAAATGCGACTGAGTTACAAATTAAAATGGCTCAAGGAGCAAAGCCAGGTGAAGGAGGGCAATTGCCAGGTCATAAAGTAGATGATTGGATTGGTAAAACGAGACATTCAACGCCTGGTGTAGGTTTAATATCACCACCTCCGCATCATGATATTTATTCAATTGAAGATTTAGCTCAATTGATTTTTGATTTAAAAAATGCAAACCGACAAGCTAGGATTTCTGTTAAATTAGTTTCTGAAGCAGGAGTGGGTACGATTGCAGCGGGTGTGGCGAAAGCGCATGCTGATCACATATTGATTGCAGGTTATGATGGAGGAACGGGCGCATCCCCATTATCTTCCATTCGCCATGCGGGTTTACCTTGGGAATTAGGTTTAGCGGAGACGCATCAAACGTTGGTGAAAAATAAATTGCGTGGCCGAGTAACAATACAAACGGATGGTCAAATTAAAACCGGTAGGGATATAGCCATGGCTGCTCTATTAGGAGCAGAAGAATTTGGTGTGGCTACTGCAGCTTTAGTTACGGCTGGATGTATCATGATGAGAAAATGTCATTTAAATACTTGTCCAGTAGGTGTGGCAACTCAAAATCCTGAATTAAGAGCTTTATATACAGGTAATCCAGATCATGTTGTTCATTTATTTTACTTCTTAGCTCAGGAATTGCGCGAAATTATGGCTGAGTTAGGTTTTAGGAAAATTACTGACATGGTTGGACGTGTAGATCTATTGGAGATGCGAGATGTTTCGGCCCATTGGAAATATAAAAATTTAG
>CANIYB010000178.1 GCA_947471105.1 Cytophagaceae bacterium | reverse complement strand
GTGATGCGAGGTGACACATCGACACCCAAATCTTCTGGCTTGTAGGTGTCGAGTTGTTTCTTCTTGGCCTTCATGATGTTGGGCAAGGTGACATAGCGCGGTTCATTCAAGCGCAAGTCAGTGGTGATCACAGCGGGCATGGTGATTGACAATATTTCCAGACCGCCATCGATCTCGCGCGTGACCTGAGCTTTGCCGTCCACCACTTCGACTTTGGATGCGAAGGTAGCTTGCGGCAAGTCAGCCAAAGCAGCCAACATTTGGCCGGTTTGGTTGCAATCGTCGTCAATGGCTTGCTTGCCCAAAATGATCAGGCCAGGTTGTTCTTTGTCGACCAAGGCTTTCAGCAATTTGGCCACCGCCAATGGCTGCAATTCTTCTGTGGTTTCAACCAAGATGGCGCGGTCGGCGCCGATGGCCATGGCGGTGCGCAATGTTTCTTGACACTGCGTCACACCGCAAGAAACAGCGATCACTTCAGTGGCAAAGCCCTTCTCTTTCAGGCGAACTGCCTCTTCGACAGCAATCTCGTCAAAGGGGTTCATGCTCATTTTGACGTTGGCGATATCGACGCCCGTGCCGTCAGATTTGACGCGCACCTTCACGTTGTAATCAACAACCCGCTTCACGGGCACAAGAATTTTCATTGCCAAATCTCCAAGAAAAAAACAGGCTCACTGATAATTGATTCGAATGTCTACGCAGAAAGTCTTTGCTTAGTTGACGTTAACGTAAACGTCAATTGTGCCTGATCAAAGCATTTTCTCAAGCCTTGCACCCAAAAAAGCACGACCGTTCGCATTTTATAGCACTGCCGCCTTGTTTAAAACTGCGAAAACTTCGGGAATTCACCGACCAATCGGTTGGCTAATTGGCATTACCATGCCGTATGCAGGGTTTTATTGAAAACCTTCTTCCATTGGCAGCACGTCTGCAAGCTTAATTCACCGACCGGAGCATGACATGAAAAAGTCTTATTTATCTTTGGCAATTCTGGCTTTTGCAGCCTTGAGTGCCCCAACGCAAGCCCAAACAGTCCTGACCGTTTCAAGCTGGTTGCCACCTACCCACACTGCTTCTATGGCTCAAAAAGAATGGTGTGATTTATTGGAAAACAACACCAAAGGTCGCATCAAGTGCAACATCTTGCCTCGCGGTGTCTCACCCGCGCCAGGCACTTACGACGCCGTGAAAAACGGACTGGCCGACTTGTCATACACCGTACACGGCTACACCCCCGGCCGATTTGTTCACACTCAAATGACTGAGCTGCCCTTTCTAGGCAACAGTGCAGAATCTATTTCAGTGGCGCTCAGCCGTGTCACTGGCAAGCATCCTGAGTTTGCAGCAGAGCACCAAGGCGTCAAGGTACTGAGCCTGTTCACACACGGCCCCGGCATCGTGTTCAACGTCAAGCGTCCCATTGTCAAGGTAGAAGATTTGAGCGGTCTCAAGTTTCGTGTCGGCGGCGGCATGGTCAACGACATGGCCAAGGCTTTGAACATGAATGCCACATTGAAGCCAGCACCCGATTCGTACGAATTGCTTTCGTCTGGCGTGATGGATGGCACCTTGTTTCCAGCCGAGTCAACCGAATCATTCAAGATCGACAAGATCATCAAGCACGCCACCACGTTTCCAGGCGGCATGTACAACACCAGTTTCGTGTTCATGATGAACCAAGGCAAATATGAAAAATTGTCGCCTGAGGACAAGAAAGCGGTCGATGAAATTTCAGGCGAAACTGCAGCACGCATCTTTGGTCGTGGCTGGGACAAGGTCGACCGCCGTGCTTTTGCATTGATGCAAGTGAACAATGTGCTGGTCACCAAAGCCGATGCCAAGTTTGTGGCTGACGTCAAATCCAAAACTCAATCTTTGGAGCAAAATTGGATTGCCGCCTCCAAGGCCAAAGGCCTGCAAGACCCAGCAAAGGTTTTGGCTGAGTTCCGCGCTGAAATTGCCAAACTTGAAAAATAATTGAGAACAAACGCCTTGCCGCGTTTGTCATTGAGCTGAAAGCGGTACCTGTCAAAATTGAGAGGTACCGTTTTTTATGTCGCATTGGAATCTTAGTGAATAAATATCTCGATCAACTCTGCAGCCTGATTTCTGGGATTGCACTTTTTGCCATCATGGTTTTGACATTTTTTGATGTCTCTGGCAGAAAACTTTTAGACCATTCCATCGCGGGCTCCTTGGAGCTCACCGAGTTGCTCATGGTGGTCGTCATTTTTGGCGCACTGCCCCTGGTCTCGCGCAAGGCTGAACATGTGGTCTTTGACTCATTAGACAGCTTCTGGCCCAAAGGCTTTGTGAAGTTTCAAAAAGCATTCGTCAACTTCCTGTGCAGTTTGGCATTGCTGGCTTTGGGATGGCTCATGATTTCCACCGGCATTGACTTCGCCGCTTTTGGCGAAACCACAGCTCAGCTCAAAATTTCAAAAGCGCCTTTCATCATGGGCATGGGCTTCATGTGCGGTCTCGCAGGCATCGTTCATTTGATCTTGGTCTTCAAGCCCTTGGGTGAAGGCGAAGAATCAGAAGGAGGTGTTCTGTGACAGAAGCACTCATTGGCTTCATAGCCATCTTTGGCTTGGCCCTGTTGCGCATGCCTTTGGCCTTTTCCATGGGCTTGGTGGGTGTGGTTGGCATTGGCCTTACCCGGGGCTGGATGCCTGCTTTGGCAAGTACCGCCCAAGTGGTGCAAGAAACTGGCTTTGCCTATACCTTGTCCGTCATTCCTTTGTTCATTTTGATGGGCAACTTTGTCGCACGTGCCGGTTTGGCGCATGAACTGTTTCATGCCGCTTACACCTTCATTGGACACCGCCGCGGGGGCCTGGCACATGCCACCATTGCGGCTTGCGCAGGCTTTGGTGCCATCTGCGGCTCCTCCATTGCCACTGCAGCCACCATGAGCAAGGTGGCTTATCCCTCCATGAAAAAATTGGGTTACAGCGATGCCTTGTCGACAGGTGTGATTGCCGCAGGGGGCACCTTGGGCATCATGATTCCGCCCTCCACCATCATGGTGATTTACGGCATCGTGACCGAAACCCACATCGGCAAATTGTTTGCAGCAGGTGTCATTCCCGGTATCTTGACCGCCATCTTGCTCATGGTGGCCGTGGTCATCATGACCTCACGCGATCCAGAACACGCACCTGCTGGTGAAAAGTTTACTTGGACGCAACGCATGGAAGCATTGCGCGGCATTTGGGGTGTTTTGTTGTTGGTGTTTGTGGTGTTAGGTGGCATTTACGGCGGCATTTTTACGGCCACTGAAGGCGCAGGCATGGGCGCTGCAGGCGCATTTTTGTTTGCTTGGGCGCGCAAAGCCCTCACATGGGACAGCCTGATGAGCATTTTGGTGGAGTCTGCTCGCACCACAGGCATGCTCTTTACCTTGTTGATTGCAGCCACTGTGTTTGCCAACTTTGTGAACTTCACCACCATGCCCGGTGACTTGAAGGAATGGATTACCCATTTGGGACTCTCGCCTGTGATGGTGGTCGGCGCCATGATGGTGATTTACATCATCTTGGGCACCGTCATGGAAGAGCTCACCATGGTCTTGTTGACCATCCCCTTGTTTTTTCCCATTGTGATGCAGCTGGGTTTTGACCCCGTATGGTTTGGTGTCTTGATTGTGATGGTCATTCAGATCGGGCTCATCTCACCTCCTGTGGGCATGAACTTGTTTGTATTGAACACATTGCTGCCCAAGGTAGGCCTTGGCACCATCTTTCGCGGTTGCTGGCCTTTTGTGGCCATGCAAGTGATCACCTTGGCCATCTTGCTGTTCTTTCCTTCGCTCAGCTTGTACCTGCCATCTTTGATGAACTCTTAACAAAACTTTGATTTGAAAGTAAGTGCCATGTTAGACCCACAAGCTCAAGCCTTGATGCAACTCATGATTGACAAAGGTGTTCCGGCTGTGAACACCATGACGCCTGTGGAAGCACGAAGCTCTTACAGGTCTAGGCGCACTTTCACACAACCCGATGCACCCGAGGTGTTCAAAGTAGAAGATAAAGTCGTGTCTTATGACGGCGTCAATGTGCCTGTGCGGGTTTACCATCCGCATGCCGCGCAATCGCAAGCAGCGCTGCCTGGCTTGGTGTACATCCATGGTGGCGGCTGGACCGTTGGCGACTTAGACACCCACGATGTGCTGTGCAGAAGTCTTTGCCTACAAGCAGACATCGTGGTGATCTCTGTGGACTACCGCATGGGCCCTGAGCACAAGTTTCCCGCAGCCTACGATGACACTGTGGCGGCGTTCAACTGGACTGTTGCGCATGCTGCCAGCTTGGGCATTGACCCTGCGCGCATCGCCATGGGGGGCGACAGTGCGGGTGGCAACTTGACTGCAGCTGCTTGCATCGGACTGCGTGATCAAAAGGGTCTTGCTGTGCAGCCAGCTTTTCAGTTACTGATATACCCTGCAACTTTGATGTGGCCCGACACAGCCTCGTTTCACACCAATGGCAAAGGCTACATGCTCACCCAAGAGTCCATGGCGTATTACACCGAGAACTACTTAAGGAACCGCGAAGACGCCAAAGACTGGCGCGCCGCGCCGCAATTGGCTGCCAGCCATGCCGGCCTTCCGCCTGCATTCATCATGACTGCAGGATTTGATCCTTTGCGCGACGAAGGTTTGATGTATGCAGATGCTTTGTCTCGTGCGGGTGTGTCATCGCAATACATTTGCTTTGAACGCCAAATTCATGGCTTCATCACCATGGGGCGCGTCATGCAAGAGGCCAACACAGCGGTCAGTATGTGCGCATCGGTGCTGAGGGCCAACTTGCACCGATAAAGGCTGTGCGGCTTTAAAACGCTTTGTTGAAGAGCCGAGTTATCTATAGCACTTAGGGCAAGCTACGGGTATGAACCACACGCTGAGGGTATGGAATCTCAATGCCCTTGGCTTGCAGTAACTGCAATATTCGAATGTTAATTTCTGACTTCAAAGTCAGCAAACCAGCCTGTTGTTCATCGACCCAGTAATGGGCGCCAAACTCCAAGCCATCAGCGCCAAAATTGGTGAGCGTGACAAATGGCAATGGATCTTTCAAGACTTTGTTTTGTGCCTCGCAGGCCTGCATCAAAAGTTGCATCACCTCATCGACATCCGTGCCGTAGGCGACAGTGACTTGGGTGGACTGCAAGATGCGTGAATCGGCCAAAGACAAATTTTCAACGCGGCTGTTGATCAGCATTTCATTGGGCACGATGGATTCGCGCCCAGTGAGTGACCGAATGACGGTGTAACGTGCTTTGATATCAGAGATGCGTCC
>CANIYB010000177.1 GCA_947471105.1 Cytophagaceae bacterium | reverse complement strand
CGATCTAAAAACAAGCCTTTTGAGATGTTCCGTGTACCTACCAAACACAAGGCATTCGTCCCGTGACCTAATTCAGGCCTAGGCTCAAATAAGGAAACAGATCTCTTTTGGATTTCCTTCCGAATCACCTTGATATCATTCTGCGTTTTAATGGAAGAAAATCTACGGGAACGTTCCTTGGCATTTAAATCCAATGCTTTTTCAAACTTCACTTGATTCAATGCATGCGCTGCAGCGTTTGCTTCATTTAAAATAGAAAGATCATAATAATCCATTAAATCGCTGGCAGTGTCATGTAGGGCGCCAACAAACTGTGTGGTCACCGGAATCACGATTCCATTGGTTGCTAAAATGGCACGAACTTTAGGATGATTCACCATGAAAGCAAAAACGCGTGAATTTACCGCACCAGGCCGACCGCTACAAGCGCCACAATCGTGAGCTCCGTGATGTGGATTGTTTGCACTACTTGATCCATGAGCCACTACATAAACGATATCCGTAAAATCGGATACCATTCCGATACCTTTTAAAAGACCCGTCACACGAACCGCCATTTCATAAATGGTAAATCCTAATTGGAGTCCATTTTCAATTTGATCCAATCCTTGATTTTCAATTTGCAAATCAGCTTCCTTGCCCATATGCGCAAACGCATTTGAAATGGCAGGATTCATTTTAGGCCTAAATACGGTCAAACCTAATTTGATAAAGGCATAAAAACCTAAGAACAACGAATAGAAAATACCGTAGAAGAATGAATTGGACTTTTTGCTGTGCAACAATTCCTTTTCATGTGGATCTGAATTATTAACTTCCTTAATTAGGTACTTAGGCGTAACAGGGGCGGGGCACAGTTTTTCATAAAATTTGCCGCCTTCCGGCTGGAAATAAAATTCGACTCCAAAAAACCCTGGAGAACCCAAGGTTTCTGCATGGGGATCAACAAACTCGACGTGCCTGCGCAATGAACATTCCCGCTCATCGATACAAAAAATGGCTTGGAACGACTTATCCTTAATCGCAGCTTGAGGGGTAGCCAAATTTTGCTGAATCCCTGCTAAAACTTGGTCATAATAACTCCATTCAAAAGCATCTTGCCACAATTTTAACACTTCATTTAAGTCATTCGCTTCAATAGGCCTAAATAAATCCGTGACATCCAAAGTTGAACCTTCCATTAATGGCTTCCAAGAAGAACCCAGTTCGAAATCCAATTGGTCTATCTCCAACAACAATTCAAGGATAATCAAATCCCTGAAAGTTATGTTTTTAGCATATAATAGGGTATGAGGCAATTCCTCGACAGTGACGATCATTCCAGACCAACCATGATGTGAAAATTGCTGATCAAATAAGTATTCTTCGAAGAATTCAGATTTTCCCACGACCAATTCAAGCAATTGGGTGATGGAAGTTCCTGAGTCCATCAGCATTTTTCTAGCGCGATCTGTCTTGAAAAAACTCGCAAAACTACCCGATTCAAGCCTTCTTAGAGAAGCTATTAATCCTTCGTCCACAAACGGAAAATGATTACTCGAAATTCCTTGGTCCAAATAACTCCCTAAGATTCTAAACAATAAGGGATGAACCTGATTATCTAAATCAAAATGATATGTTTCTTTCCACAATTCACGTAATCGTCCAATCCTGAAATCATTATGCTCATCGAAAGACTTAGAAAGCAGCATTTTTTTCCAAAAATCTAGATTTTCTACTCCTTTCTTTTCTGTGATTACTCGGTCCAAAACAACCGTAGAAATGCGTCCTTGCGTATGTAAATTTCTGAAATCTGATAATTCAAGGGTTACTTGATATCCAAAAATCTTAGACGCTTTAAAAATGGCATCATAAAACTTCTCATGCTGGAAAGCATGAAGCGTATTATGGTGAATAAAATCCCTGATGGGGGTTTGAGAAGGCAAATAATGTTTTATCTCATGCAAAACATGGTCTTCATCAAAGCCCATTTTTTTGGTATGATTCATATGGATTAATTATAATGTCAAATTTCTTCTAGCAGCTAATTTGTGCGTAGAAAGTGGTTTATGTTCATGCAATCCGATTATTTCAACCGTTCCATTCGATTTAGTATAATCTGAAACGAAGTGTTCAATATTTTCCATAACCGAGTGATCGACCAATTTCGTTTTGGAAAAATCAATCGTTACATGCATTTCAAGAGGAATGGCATCCAACTTAGCTTTTAAGCTTAAATAATTAGTAAATAATGCAGACTTTTCAATCTGAACTAAATACTGATTATCCGTAAATGAAACGAAAACAGGCGATTTGAATAAATTAGCAAGAGGCGCACCATTGATCACGTGAATGATTATTTTCACCAACATACCCGCTGCGATACCTACTAAAAGATCTTCAAATAAGGTAAAGAAAATGGTTACTAAGAAAATCAATAATTGCTCTTTACCAATTTGGAATATGTGAATAAACTCCTTAGGATGAGCTAGTTTTAAACCTACCGCAATTAACATGGCAGCCAAAGCAGTATTAGGAATTAACTCAATCATATGAGAAGCGAAAACCACAAACACTAATAAAAAGAATCCGTGGAAAAAATTAGACCAACGCGTTTTACCCCCATTGGCTACGTTGGCAGAACTACGAGCCACTTCCGAGATCATCGGTAATCCACCTAAAATCCCAGAGATTGTATTACCAATTCCCACCGCAATTAAATCCTTATTTGCATTCGATTTACGGTGAAAAGGATCCAACATATCAATCGCCTTAACGGTCAATAAAGACTCTAAAGAACCCACTAAGGCAAACATAATCACATATTTGATAAAAATACCCGATTGCGCCATTCCTGAGAAATCAACATTAACCTTGATATTCTCCAACAAATTTCCAATATGAACCATGGCATAGCTAGGCTCCGTATGCTGGAAATCCATGTACAATTCAGCCGGAATCGCGATCAATAACACGACTAATGAAGCGGGAACCTTTTTTAAGAAATTGACCGGGATTTTAGCCCAGTATAACATGATGGCAAAGGAAACTACACCAATTCCCGTGGCCCGAGGATCTAAATTTTGAATAAATAATGGAATCGAAGCGATTAATTCAAAAGGAGACTTTCCTTTAGTTAATGCCGGATTCACATCTAATAAGACTGGTAATTGTTTCAAGATAATGATAATACCAATCGCGGCTAACATCCCATGGACAGCAGATAATGGAAAGAAATCCACCAATTTGCCTAATTTGAATACACCAAATAAAATTTGGATTACCCCAGCCACAACGATGGCTCCCAAAGCTAAATGCCAACCTGTTTCTCCGCCGCCAAAATCAGCGACAGCCCCGACTAAAATAACAATTAATCCAGCTGCAGGACCTTTAATTGTCAACTTTGAACCCGCAAAAAAACTAACGACGATTCCACCGATGATGGCAGATAGCAATCCCATTAATGGAGGAAAATCTGAAGCTTTAGCTATGCCTAAACTTAATGGCAATGCTAATAGAAATACAATAAAACCAGATATTGAATCTGATGTAAAATTATCTTTTAATCCTTGCAGCCCGTCTTGGGGTACAAGATTCTTTGAATCTTTCATGGTTTGTAGAATAATAAGTTTGAATAAAAATTTAATTTTAATTCAATATTCTACAGCCTAAGGTTACGGTTTAATTGGAATAAATCAATTCCTAAATTCCTTAGATTTAAGGAATTAATCGAGCTATAAAGACCCGAGCGAAAGGACTGAAATGCACTAAATATAAAGGAAAAATGATCATTTGAGTGGATGAATTGACGGCTGTAAATACGGCTATCCTCATCTGAATCCTCAGAATCTTCAACTTCTTCTTCAATTAATAAAACAGGTAAGGATTTTTCTGAATCATATTTTTTGAAAATCAAATGCTGACTTGCCGCTCCCCACGATTGATTGCTATCTAATCCAAATGGATTAATAAACAAAAATTGAAATATAATAAGGGGAATAAAAACGAGTATGCGCATCCTTAAACTTTATGATTTAAAGCGATGTTGTAATTTATTGAATATTTTATTCCTAAATACATTTTGGCCCTACAAAAAAATAATTTAGCTGAAAATTATTATTTTTTGTAACTAAAGTCCAAAAGTATTTAAATAAAATAGGGTAAATATTTGGCCTTTCATTTAAATTAATTTTAAAATAATTCCAAAATCATTACCTTAGTTTCTTATAAAAATTACTAGTAATTTCTAAACCGATCAAAAATATGAAATCATTTAACATTAATCGTAGGCAATTTGTCAAGGGAGCGACCGCATCCTTAGCATTATCGCAGTTTGGAGCCTATGGATTGGATTTAATCAATCCAGACAAACCGTTAAAAGTAGGCTTAATAGGTACCGGTTGGTACGGGAAAAGTGATCTTTTCCGCCTCATGCAAGTAGCTCCGGTAGAAGTTTTAGCGCTTTGTGATCCAGACCGAAATCAATTAAATCAGGCCGGAAAAATGGTTTCCGAGCGTCAAAAATCTGGCAAAACACCCAAACTATACAATGATTATCGCCAATTATTAAAAGAAAATGAATTGGACATCGCCATCGTAGGAAGTCCAGATCATTGGCATCCCCTACAAATGATTGACGCTGTGAAAGCAGGTGCCAATGTATATGTACAAAAACCCATTTCGGTGGATGTATTAGAAGGTGAGGCTATGGTCGCCGCGGCTAGAAAATATAATAAAACGGTCCAAGTAGGAACTCAACGTAAAAGTACTCCTCATTTAATCCAAGCAAAGCGAGATATTGTAGATAAAGGTTTATTGGGCAAAGTAGCGCATGTCGAGATGTGTTGTTACTATAGCATGCGAAATAATGGGAACCCACCGGTTCAACCAGTCCCTGAGTTTTTTGATTATGAAATGTGGACAGGACCCGCGCCTATGCGTCCTTATGATGGATTGCCTCATACAAGGTGGTGGAGAACTTTCAATGAATATGGAAACGGAATTATAGGCGATATGTGCATTCACATGTTTGACACAGCTCGCTGGATGTTGGATTTAGGTTGGCCTAACCGCATCAGCTCTGAAGGCGGTATCTACGTACAAAAAGGAGGTAAATCAAACATTCCAGATACTCAAACTGCTGTTTTCGAATACAATGATTTAAACTGTGTTTGGCAACATCGTTCTTGGGGTACTCCTCCAGATCCTGATTATCCATGGGCTTTAATACTTTACGGGGAAAAAGGTACCTTGAGAATGAGCACGATGCGCTATGATTTTACTCCGGTAGATCCAAAAGCTTCGAAAATACACCAAGATGTTATTTATGAAAAAGAAAAATATCCAGAGGATTTAAAAGAAGATCGTAT
>CANIYB010000176.1 GCA_947471105.1 Cytophagaceae bacterium | reverse complement strand
TAATGCCCCCTAAAGTCCATTCGTCCTCTAAACTATCGCGAGTGGTTCCGGCAATTTCAGAAACAATGGCACGGTCCTCATTTAATAAGGCATTTAATAAGGTCGACTTACCAGCATTAGGTTTACCAACAATAACAGTCGCCACGCCATTCTTGATCGCATTTCCCGTCCGAAAACTTTCCACCAGTGGGCGAACATGATCTAGCAATTGGATGACAAGAGCTTCCAAATCTTTACGGTCAGCAAACTCCACATCCTCTTCACCAAAATCAAGCTCCAGTTCGATTAAAGAAGCAAAATGAATTAACTCCTCTCGTAAAGCGGCTAATTCTTTGGAAAATCCACCTCTTAATTGGTGCAATGCCGCCGACTGTGCAGCCGCCGAATCTGCCGCAATGACATCAGCAACTGCCTCCGCCTGAGCAAGATCAAACGCTCCGTTCAAAAATGCGCGTTGGGTAAACTCGCCAGGGCGCGCAAACCGAGCCCCTTTTTCGGTGAATAATCGGATTAAACTTTCTTGAATAAAAGGAGAACCGTGGCATGAAATCTCCACGACATGTTCTTTGGTATATGATTTTGGGGCAATATATAAACTAACGACTACCTCGTCATACACGCGACCTGCTGACTCAATCCGACCATAATGAAGGGTATGAGAAGTCTGAATGGATAAGTCCTTCGGTTGAAATACTTCATTCACAATTTCGATCGCTCGATCTCCTGAAAGCCGTATGACCCCAATAGCTCCTACGCCAGCCGGTGTCGCTAATGCAACGATGGTGTCTTTAAAGTCCATCGATTAGATCAAATTCGTCAATTTCATTGCGACGGTCATGTCGCCCGATATCTTTACTTTTCCAGTCATAACTGCCATCATGGAATTTAATTCGCCATTTAAAATAGCTGTAAAAGTCTCTTCAGAGGTGGCGATCGTGCAATCGGTATCTAAATTTTCATTGGTTACTTGGCCCTCACCGGTTACAACGATGATACCTGAAGGAAATGCAAATTTAAAAGAAACCCCTTGGCCTCCTTTTTGAGCAGCTAATGAAACAATTTTGTCGTTGATTTCTTGAAATGTCATTTTGATAAAATTTATTGTGAGGCAAAATTAATTCTTTTTAAGCGTTTTATATAGGAACAATCCTACAATTCCCGTTGGCATATCACCTTAAAATCACAATACTGGCAATCTGAAACTTCTTTCGTTTTTTCAAACTTCGTATTTACGTCTAAAATCTGATGAACCCAACCTTGTATTACCTCTTGAGAATCCTGTAAGAATTGATCCCAATTAGGCCCGGATTCAAACCATAAATCATGCTCTTCATCGCTTAAGACTCCTTCCTTTAAATTTCTAAAGGAGATAATTCCTGGCTTGATGGAATGTGACTGAAGGCTTAATCCTGCCAAAACTTGTTCATTTTCAGGAGAAGCATGTACTAGTTCGGAGGCCAACAAAAATTTATATAACCAGAGTTGGAGTATTTTAGGTTTTAATTCGCCCGACAAAATTGAATTTCGCAAACCCAATTCACCTGATTTTAACTCCGATCTCTCCACTTTGCCTGTTTTATAATCAATAATACGAATTTCACGGTTGTCCAATACATCCAATCGATCGATCCTTCCGGTGACTTTTACATCGAGGAGTTCTTGGCCCCACAGAACCTTTAGGTTTGTGGTCAACGTGGATTCTAAATCAATTATTTGAGTATTTTTCGAAAAGTTAGATTTTGAATAATAGGACTCCAACAATGTTTTAGCGACTTCTTTGAGCACAAAATTAAATCCCTTCTCTAGTTCAAAGACACCTTCTTTTTCTTGAATGGACTTCATTGCTTTTTCTAGATACCCATCTAAACCAGAAACAACCTCCGCTAAATTGACCCGATCATATACCCCATTGTAATTTTCTACAACCTCCTTGTCGACTATTTCCAAAACTTTATGTACCCAAGTACCAAACACATCCGCACCTAACTCATCTTCTAATTGCTTTTCCTTGCGCATGCCCAATATTTGAGCATAGAAATATTTAAGACTACAGGTGGAAAACATCGTCAATGCCGAAGTCGAAAGCCCCGAGCTTGCTAGTTTTCCTTTAATTTTATCAAGGATGGCAGGTGACTTTTCAACAGATCCATCATTTCGCTCAAAATCAGCCTCATTGGCCGAAAACTCGATCCAAGGTTCATGAATCTCAATCAATGGGTTTTTTCGTTTCCAATCGTGCTTGATTTGCTTAATAAATCGACTCATCTCCTTTACCCCCGATTTATCGGATGACTGAACATAACATAAAACAACCTCTCGAGGCCTTTGTAAAAGCCTATAGAAATGGTATGAAGCTACCGCATCTGCCTGGGTGAATGTTGGCAACGAAAAATGAGCCATATTGGCTATATCTAAAGGAATCAAACTTTCACGCTTTCTCGTTCCGGGCAAACTTCCTTCATTCATGGACAAAATAATCACTCGGTCAAAATCCAAAGTCCGCGTCTCGAGCAAACCCATCACATGCAGACTACGATTTTCAGCTCCCACAAAAGTCAATTTTTGTTGGGATAACAATTGGGTCAACAATATTTTTCCACTAGCAATCGACACAAAATCATCTGCTTCAAAAGATTTCAATAAAGACTCTATAACCGCCAATGCTTGTTTTACGGCTTCCGCTTCCTCATCCCATGCTTGGTCTGGAATGCTCTTTAAGATTAATTCCAATAAGGTTTCTTGGTATTTCAAAATATCCACAAAGGACGTAAAACTAGGAGCAAACAAGTATTTTAAAACAGGTAGTTCTGAAGCTAATGCTGAAATCTTATCGGAACCAACATACAAATCGGTCTTTGAGTACAATTCATTTAAATCCTTTTTGAAATCTCGCTTTTGAACCTTGCTTTTCTGCTGGATGTATACATCGATTAATCCATGTGAGCAAACTGATTTGAAGGTTGAAACAGAAAATTTCCCTTGAACCGACTGTTTTTGCAAATTCCACCACAAATTAACCAAGGAAAATACTTGTGTCTTTTTCAATGAATATCCCATGGTGATGTTTAGCCGTTCCTTAAACTCCCCCACATATAACATCACTTGGTCTAATAACGATTCATCCGCTAACACAAGCGCCACTTGCTCCTCTGTTCCATATTCTTGTTGCCATTTACGTATAATATCCATGGCGACAAACACCTGAGCACTGGGATTTGCTAATCCTAAAATTTCTACTCGCTTGGGCTTGTCCAATAAATCTGACGTTTTCCATTGGAATGGTCCTCGCGATAAAAATTCATTGGTAGAGCTATCCGAATATTTTTTCAGCCAAGTACCTGCTCGGTGAAACGTATTATCCACATAATAAGCATCCGCATCCCAAAGCGTCTGAGCCATTCCATTTTTAATCAACAAACGAATGATCTCTTCCTCTCCCTTAGAAAGTGCATTAAAGCCCACAAAATATATTTTTTTAAACGTCTTGGGTAAAGCTTTCCCAGCGGCTAAGGAATCGGCTAATTTCCGATAGGCCATCCCTCGATACACAGAACCCTTAGCGTTTAGGTTGGCATGCAAACGAATATACACCTCTAGTAAATGATCAAATAATTTAAAATAGGAGGTAGTATGTGGGGTAATAAATTTCTCTGGATTCTCTTCCCCATATTCTTTTCCCCATCGCTCGATGGATTTCACTTCAGACAAAAAGGAAAATATTTGGTATGGATCGACCAAATACATATCCAACGTTTCAAAATCTTTAAGCATTAATTGGCCCCAAGAAATAAAACGATCAAAATTGACTTGTTCATCCACCTGCTTAAAACACGCAAAAGCCTCTAGCAACAAGTGAATGGGGTCAATTAAAGTAGAATCCGTCATTTGGAGCGCAAACTCCTCAATGGTAAAAAAAGAAGGAGATAGAAAAGGTCTATCTCCTAAAATAGCTAACTCTTTTTTTAAGTAAAGTACCCCACGCTGCGAGGGCATCACAATAGCAATATCTTTTAATTCTTCGATGGGATGCTCCCCAAAAATATGTGCTGCTGTTTTACCTAAAAATGTTTGCATTATAGATTGCCCTTTTTCATTTCTTTTACTGCATAATCTACGGCTCGAGCAGTTAATGCCATGTATGTTAATGAGGGATTTTGTGTGGACGTGGAAGTCATACTGGCCCCATCGCTGACAAATACATTTTTGACTGCGTGCATTTGATTCCATTTATTGAGCATCGAAGTCTTAGGGTCATTTCCCATACGGCAACCGCCCATTTCATGAATATCTAGACCGGGCGCTTGTTTGGAATCTCGAGAGCGTATATTCTTAAAGCCAGCTTTGGTATACATCTCCGTAAATTGCTCGATAAAATCTTTCACCATTTTATCATCATTGTCATCATAAGAAACATCCATGTGCATGATCGGTAAACCATGCGCATCTTTTTTGATGGGATCTAATGTGATTTTGTTCGTCTCCTTAGGAATTGTTTCGCCCATCATGTGAGAACCTGCTGACCAATTAGTCCATTTGGGATTTAACAGCGAGTTCTTTAAGCTCTCGCCTACGGAATCTCGATCAGTGGTATTGGCACGTCTAGCACTCATTCCAGCGGCATATCCGCGTAAGAAATTCGTTTCTTGTTTATATAAGTTGCGGAAACGCGGGATATAGCCTGAAGTAGGCCTGCTGCCTTCCGTCTTAAAGTCAAAGTATCCATCATACTCAGCCGATATCGATGCCCTGTAATTGTGGAAAGCTACAAACTTACCTAAGACCCCACTATCGTTGCCTAACCCATTAGGGAAGCGATCTGATTTTGAATTCAACAATATCGCATTGGTATTTAATGCGGCCGCTGTAACAAAAATGACTTTCGCGTAATACTCCACCATTTCATTTGTGTGCGCATCGATCACACGAACCCCTACAGCCTTTTTCTTTTTTTCATCATATATCACAGATTCTACGATAGAATCTGGACGCAATGTCAAATTACCTGTTTTAGCCGCCCAAGGTAAAGTTGATGCATTTGAACTAAAATAACCTCCGTAAGGACAACCTCTTTGGCATAAATTACGGCTCAAACACCGTCCTCTACCCTGTTGGAGATGTATTTCGCGCGGCTCCGAAATATGGGCGCAACGAGCGGAAATAACATGTCGGTCTTTATAATGCTTTTTTAATTCCGTTTGAAAGTGTTTTTCTACACAGGTCAATTCGTAGCCAGGTAAGAAATCGCCATCAGGCAAGGAATCTAATCCATCTTTATTTCCGGAAATACCTGCAAAATTTTCTACATAGGAATACCACGGATCAATATCCTTATAATTAATGGGCCAGGGCGTTGCGTATCCATCTCGAGCCGGAC
>CANIYB010000175.1 GCA_947471105.1 Cytophagaceae bacterium | reverse complement strand
GGATAATGTTGATATCCGTGAAAATACGGCAGAACTGTTAGAACTGTCAGGATATCAAGTGGAGAAAGCATCTGACGGGATCGAAGGCGTTCGGTTGGCTAAATTATCCACACCCGATATCGTCATTTGCGACATCATGATGCCCCATTTAGATGGCTATGGCGTTCTCCAAGTTTTTTCAAGCAATGATATTTTAAGCAAGGTTCCTTTTATTTTTCTTACCGCCAAAACAGATCGTGCCGACATGCGTAAGGGGATGGAAATGGGTGCCGATGACTATTTGACGAAACCATTCCAAGAAGTTGAGTTACTTAAAGCCATCGAATCCCGACTCAAAAAATTTGAAGGCTATACTTCTTTGCAAAACGATTCCCATTCAGAGGTGGCCTTAGCGCATGAGGCTTTAGAATTTTTAGATTTTACTCATTACCCTAAAGAAAAAAGATCGTCTGCGATCAATAAAAAGCAAATTGTCTACGCTGAAGGTGACAACCCAGCCCGCTTATACTTTCTCCAAAAAGGAAAGATTAAAACCTACCATACGAATCGTGATGGAAAATACTTCATTACCTCCTTTGTCCAAGAAGGTGAATTTTTTGGCTTTGTGGATATTTTAGAAAACCAAATCTATAGAGAATCAGCCGAAGCACTGGAAGAAGCTACCGTCATCAGCATTTCAGCCAAAGATTTCCAAGCCATCATCAAGGAAAATATCCATTTGGAAATATTTTTCCGAAAGGAATTGACTAAGTATTTGATCAAAAATGAGGCTATTTTAATGTCGATGGCCTATCAATCGCTTCGCATGCGCGTCGCAGCCGCATTAGTGGAACTAGCCAAAACCTACGGAACGAGCATGGAAAGTCCCATTACCATGAAATTATCCAGAGAAGATTTAGCCTCTCGAGTAGGTACCGCGACCGAATCGGTCATCAGAACCCTAAGTGAATTTAAAAAAGAAGGCCTCGTGGAAATCAAAGGCAGCGAAATGAAAATTTTAAAACCTTTAGCGCTGGCTAACCTGAAATACTAATAGGCTATTTTGAAAAGGGATGACAAATAATCGGGCTTACATTCGAATGCTTTAAATAATGGGATTGATTCATCCCGATTCCCCAAGTTCCTCGGACGATTAATAGGACGGATATAGCCCAGCCTAAATACATCAAGGGTTTTAGGTTAATTTTCTTTAAGCCCCAAACATACACTTGGAGTGCAGGCAAAGTCGCAATGCCAAAACTGACCATACTTAAAAATCCCAAATAAGGATTTGGCTGGATCATCGCCACACTTAAACCTGCCACTACTAATCCGCAAGGCATCAATCCATTAGCCATGCCGGCCATAAAATACCCCAAAATACCCCATTGGACCCCCTTTTTTCGTAAATAATCGCCTACACTTTCATGTAAAAAAAGCAATAATCCATCTCCTATTTTTTGGGTCATGACTAAAATAATCAATATACCTGCTGCGATGTAATACACATACCACCAGGTGGGAAACAGCCAAATGGAACCTAATCCCGCTACTAAATATCCCAAAATCCCGTACATCAAGATTCTACCTAAGGGATAGAGAATCATTCGGAGATTCGATTTTCCTTTGGATTTTATGGAGGAAACGATCGGACCGCACATGATCAAGCAATGCCAACTACCCGCTAACCCTATAAAGAAACTATAGTACCAAGTATTCATACTGTTGTCATAAAGGCACAATTACGCGATGCTCTTCCTGATATTTTTGATTATTTTGAACCCAATGAATGGATAATTTCCAGGGGCCTCTCTTTAAAAAGGACGTTTTGATAATTTGAAAATCACGTGATAATTTCGACAGGTTAATTTGTTGGTCTAGCTTAGCATCCGATGGCCGATAAAATACCAAGGATATCTTTTGTATGGAACTGGGATAACTAATTCGGACCGCTTGGAAATCTTCGCTAAACTCGTAAATGGGTTTTTCTACTAACTGATTCGCTCCGTTTCGCTCATTAATTTTTTCTTGGAAATTTTGTCCGTCCTGATAATATTGTTTACCCACGAGGTCAATATTTTCATGCGTCATATGAATGTAGAAATAGGCCATAAATCCTCCAAAAAGGATAAATGTCAGGATGATTCCATGTCCCCAATGGAACTTAAATGGCTTGTTATTATTCATCTGGTTGTATAAAACTTGTTTTAATGATTTCCGTATCCCCCTCAGAATCAGTGACCATGATGGGTAATTTTTCGCGTCTCGGTTGTTGGCCTACTAATCCTTTGATAAAAAACTCCCCTTTGGCCATTTTCCCATTTTCAATCATGCTTATCCCCTTTCCTACCCATATTAATGTCAAAGGAGGAGCCACCGTAATTTTATAATGCTGCTTGCCTTTGGATTTATTTAAAATTTCAATTTGGTATAAATTACTCACCATATGCGTTTTTTCATCATATTGATACGTCATTCCTGGCATACGCAAAAGTGTGGTTTCATAATTTTTTCTTGTGATAAGTAAATAGCCAAATACTCCTATAATAGCCATTAATGCAACGCTATAGGCTGCAATCCGAGTGGTGAATTTAAGTTTGGTACCTGAATTAACTCCGTTGAGAGAATCATAGCGGATTAAATCCTTAGGCTTATTGATTTTTTCCATGACCTCGTCACAGGCATCGATGCATGAGGTACATCCGATGCATTCCAATTGGTTACTCCCATTTCGTATGTCAATTCCTGTCGGGCAAACACGCACACACCAGTGGCAATCAATGCAATCTCCATGGTTTGTGGAAGTTTCTCCTTTGGTTAATTTGCCTTTGGGTTCTCCTCTTTTATGATCGTATTGGACTAAAATAGAATTATTGTCCAATAAAACCCCTTGCAATCTTCCATAGGGACAGACTACCATACAAACGATTTCTCTAAAGCGAGCAAATACAAAATAGAATACAGCCGTAAAAATCCAGATGGCCATAAACCCAATTAAATGGTTCATGGGTGGTTCTATGACTAACTTCAACCATTCTTTTTTTCCGATGATATACATGAGAAAGGTATTGGAAATGGCAAAAGCTAAAATCAAAAAGATAAAATGTTTGCTTGACTTTTTAAGAATCTTCTCTTGGTTCCAAGGACCCTCATCTAACCTCCTTTGTGCCTTATCATCTCCTTCAATCCAATATTCAATTTTCCTGAATAGCATTTCCATGAATATGGTTTGAGGACAGGCCCAACCGCACCATATTCGGCCAAATAGCACCGTAAACAAACTAATGAAGATTAAAAAACAAACAATCCCTAAGGCAACTAAATGAAAATCTTGTGGGTAAAATGGAACGGTCCAGAAAATAAAAGTACGCTCGATCACATTGAACATGAAAACCGGTTGGCCCGAAATCTCCACCCATGGCAATCCAAACAATAAGATTAAAAGCACGTAGGAAAAATAAGTTCTAGCTCGATATAAATTTCCTATAATTCTTCCGGGGTAGATCCAAAGTCTTTTCCCATCTTTTGCTTGATTATACAGATGATTTCGATAATCATCATTTTCTAAATTAAATTGAGACATAAAAAGAAGGTCCGTTTGTGCGGACCTTTTTGTTAACTGATATGTGGAGGTTCTTCGCGGGTTGTACTTTTATGCAACACTTTATAAAGCGGACAAATTCTCACAAAGCCCGTCAAAGCAATAAAAACGGACACTAAATAGACGGCTAAACTAATGTCTTTCGGAATGATACCCGAATAAGCCAGAATGGCTATGGCAACGGCTAACGAAATACGGACAATTTGGTCCATTTTCCCAACATTTTTTCTAAGGTTGATCATGTTATATGGGTTTTTATTTGATTTCAATTCCCTGAGGCTCTTTGGCCCCTGGAGGATTTGTGCCTTGTAAAGATAAAATATAGGAAGCAACTTGTTGAATTTGCAAAGGATTTATTGTTTTATTCCATGCGATCATCCCTTTTTCAGGTACCCCATTCGTAATCGTTTTAAACAAATCTTTGATCCCCGCCCCATGTATCCAAAATCGATCTGTGAAGTTGGGCCCTACGCCTCCCTGCCCTAAATTTCCATGACAAGCCACACAATTTGTTTTGTAGATCGTGGATCCTTCCTGTAAATCCTTTTTAGAAGTCGCCAACACGACATTGTTTTCATTGATCGATTTAGCAAATTTTTTCAAGTAGATAGCCCGCTCTTTTTCAGCTTTAGCCATATCTGTTTTATATTCAGTTTCTTGAATATTCCCATCTTGAATAACGTGGTAATTAATTAAATAAATCACCCCAAATAAAATTGTGGAGTAGAATAAATACATAAACCAAGGGGGTGTCGGATTGTCTAATTCAATGATTCCATCATGAGAATCTTTGATCATGATGTCCTTTTCCTCTTCTATAGGCCTTAATCCAGTGAATGATTGCCACCAACTTAACGATTTTTTATCGGGTTGTTTTTGAGTTTGGGCTAATTTTTTGAGGGTGTAATTCAATTGCACCGTGACAATGAATATGACTATGCTCGTTAATATCACTAAGCTGATTAGCCAATTTTCTAGATAAATGGTTTCCATATTCTTTAAAATTTTGGTTCAAAATCATTATTTTCTAATGGCAAATTTTGCATTTTAACCGTATGTGAAGGATCCATCCAAAAAATGTACAGGCCTACTAAAACAAAAAAGGCCATAAATATGCACAAGGAGGAAATCATGAAAATATCGGCTCCTGGAATAACAGAAATGAATTGCTTAAACATCTTATTGTTTTTTGTTTATGTCGGTTCCTAATCTTTGTAAATAAGCGATCAAAGCAATAATCTCTTTGTCGGCTCCTATTTTAATTTTCTCTCCTGCCATCTGCGTTTGAATCTCCTTCGCTTGTCGATTTAAATCTTTCACGGCGTTTGTAATTTGGCTTTCTTCATAAGGCACCCCTAACGTTTTCATGGCCTGTAATTTTTTCTGCGTCATGCTCGTATTGAGAGATTGCTCATAAAGCCAATCATAGGCTGGCATGATGGATCCGGGTGACATGGAGCTTGGTTCTTTCATGTGATAATAATGCCACGAGTTGGGGTATTTTCCACCCTCTCGGTGTAAATCTGGCCCGGTACGTTTAGATCCCCATAAAAATGGATGATCATATACAAACTCTCCTGATTTAGAAAACTCACCATACCGCTCCGTTTCACTTCTAAAGGGTCGGACTAATTGAGAATGGCAACTCACACAACCTTCTCGGATATAAATATCTCGTCCTTCTAACTCTAAAGCGCTATAAGGTTTTACGGCGGCGATTGTGGGCACATTCGATTTTACCATGAAGGTGGGCACTAACTCGACTAATGACCCTATCAAAATCATAATCAAAGAGGCGACCAGTAATTGGATAGGTCTTTTTTCAATCCAACGATGCCAATGTGCATCTGGCGCT
>CANIYB010000174.1 GCA_947471105.1 Cytophagaceae bacterium | reverse complement strand
TTTCGAAATTTAGGATTTGCTTTTAAGGCTTTAGACCAGGGAGGGAATATGGCCTGTATATTAAATGCGGCTAACGAAATAGCTGTTGGCGCATTTTTAAAAGAAGAAATTGGATTTTTGCAAATGTCGGATTTATTGGAACATTGCATGGCGCATGGAACTTTTTTAGCGCATCCTACATTAGAAGATTATATTGAAACAGATTTAGTAACAAGAAAAATGGCCCAAAATTGGGTAGAAAAAAACAATTAGAAATAATATGGAAGGTTTGATCATGGCGGGACAGTTGATTTTAGGGCTGTCGATACTAGTAACATTGCATGAGTTTGGTCATTATATTACGGCCAAATGGTTTAAAATGCGGGTAGAAAAATTTTATCTATTTTTTGATTTTTTATTCCCAATCCCTTCTCTATTAAATTTTGCTCTTTTCAAGAAAAAAATTGGTGACACTGAATATGGGTTAGGTTGGTTTCCGCTTGGGGGCTATGTTTCTATCGCGGGGATGATCGACGAAACACAAGATGCGGCCACTTTAGCAAAGGAACCTGAGCCATGGGAATTTAGAGCTAAACCCGCTTACCAACGCCTTATCGTCATGTTAGGTGGGGTCATCGTGAACATCATTACGGGTATTGTGATTTTTGTTTGCCTTACATATTCAAACGGAAACAACTTTATTTCAAAAGCAGAATTAAATAAAAATGGAATTGTGGCCTTGGAGTTGGCCCAACAAATTGGTTTAAAAACAGGAGATCGAATCATAAAAGTGAATGGTGCGGATTATCATTCATTGACAGATTTAAGATCTTCAGATGTATTGTTAGGCGATAATTCTTCCTACACAGTACAAAGAGGGGATCAAACGTTGGAAATTAAAATCCCATCTAATTTCATCGAAAAATTAAGTGATAAAAAAGCGGGTTTTATCGAACCTATGGCAAAATTTAAAGTAGCCGAAGTGACCAGTCCCAACCCGCCATCCGCTTTTGATAAATTATTAGGTAAAAAATCAGAGGAGATGTTGCCTGCATTATCTGCGGGTTTAAAAACGGGAGATTATATTACGTCGATCAACAGTAAACCGATCACTTACTACCATGAAGTTAAAGAAGCACTTAAAACCGAGGCTGGGAAACCTATTCGTTTAGGTATTTTACGAAATGGAGTAGCTGATACGCTTCAGATGACGGTAACTCAAAGTGGTCAAATCGGGTTTTTCCCTGAATTGTTAATTAAAGTTTCCCACCAGGATTATGGTATTTTAGAGGCTACCGGACTAGGGACTTCAAGAGCTTTTTCCGTAATCACGGACAACGTAAGAGGATTTAAAAAAATAGCTTCGGGAGATGTTTCCGCGTCAAAAGCACTGAGTGGACCTATCGGGATTGCTCAAATGTTTGGAGGGGTTTGGGACTGGACGAGGTTTTGGATGTTGACTGGTCTGCTTTCTATGGCCTTGGCATTTATGAATATTTTGCCAATTCCAGCTTTAGATGGCGGGCATGCTATTTTCTTACTTTATGAAATGATTACGGGAAAGCCGGCATCAGATAAGGTTTTGGAAAGAGCCCAGCAAGTTGGCATGATCATTTTGTTGGCTTTAATGGCTTATACTTTTGGGAACGATATTTTTAAAGCTTTATTTTAATCCTTGAAAAAACTCTTTTTTTTAATTTTTTTATTGGCGAGCAATCTTGTTTTTGCTTCGAAGAATCATCCTTTTCATACGAGTGTAACGGAGATTGTTTTTAATGAAAAAGAACAACTTTGGGAAGTGAGCATTCGTTTATTTCAGGATGATTTGGAAGTGGGATTATCTGCATTTCAAGGAAAAAAATTTCAGTTTCAAGCCAATGTAGATGCGGATGAATTATTAGCAAAATACATCCAAACTCATGTGGGATTTCAAGTGAATTTGAAGTTGCAAACACCCTATCGATACATTGGATTTGAGCCGCAAAAAGATGTAATTTGGGTGTATTTAGAAATCCCGACTCAGCAACAATTGACCGGTGTATATTTTCAAAATAGTATATTAGTCGACGTGTTTCCTGATCAAACCAATTTACTCCATCTAGCCAGACTAGATAAAAAGAAGTCTTTTTTGTTTAAAAAAGACACTAGTGTTATTTTATTAGAATAGTTTTACTGCCATGTTGTCTTATGGCATAATAGTTGATAATAAGCGACCTCCTTCCAATATATACAGAAGAGTAAGGTATTTAAATTGATCGTATGAATAATCCAAATGATGTTTTTAAGCATTTGAGCGTCTCAGAAATTTCTGATTTCGAAAATATAGAATTGATTCCCATTAATGGGGAGGGGATTGGAAGCGATGATAAAATGGGTGTTTTGTCAGATGAATTGCCAATCTTACCCATTCGCAACATCGTGTTATTTCCAGGAATGGTGATACCGATCACGGTAAGCCGACAAAAATCCGTTAGGCTTGTCAAAAAGGCGTATAAAGGAGATCGGACACTAGGAGTTTTGGTACAAGCTAGCAACTCAAAAGAAGAACCCAAGGTCGATGATTTGTATAAAATAGGAACGGTAGGGCACATTATTAAAATGTTTGTTCTCCCAGGCGGAAATACAACCATTATCGTTCAAGGTAGAAAGCGTTTCGAGGTAAAGGAATTTGTCAAAACAGAACCTAATTTAATTGCCAAGGTCAATTACATCGAAGATACCTTTCCTAAAAAATTAAATAAAGAAAACAAGGCCTTGATTTCAACTTTGAAGGAATCGGCTTTAAAAATATTAAATCTTAATCCTGAGATTCCTAGGGAAGCACAAATTGCTTTGGATAATATCGAGTCCTCTGCCTTTTTGATTCATTTTTTATCTTCCAACATTAACGCGGATTTGAAAGAGAAACAAGGCTTATTGGAAACGATTGACGGAATTGAACAAGCCACACATTTGTTGGAATTTATGTTGAAGGACATTCAACATCTTGAGCTTAAAAGGGAAATCCAAAGCAAGGCGTCCAGTGACATTGATCAGCAGCAAAGGGATTATTATATACGTCAGCAAATTAAAGTATTGCAAGAGGAGCTAGGCGTTGAAAGTCCTGAACAGGAACTAGATGGATTGAGAGCTAAGGGAGCGAAGAAAAAATGGTCAAAAGAGGTAAATGACTTTTTCAACAAAGAGTTATCTAAGTTGCAGCGAACGAATTCGATGTCACCTGAATACCCGATGTTGATGAATTTTGTCGAACTCCTGACCGATTTGCCCTGGGCGGAATACACAAAGGATAATTTCGATTTAATTAAGGCTAAAAAAGTACTGGATTTGGATCATTTTGGCTTGGAAAAGGTGAAGGAAAGAATCTTGGAATATTTAGCTGTTTTGAAGATGAAAGGGGATATGAAGGCACCCATTTTATGTCTTTATGGACCTCCAGGTGTTGGAAAGACGTCTTTAGGAAAATCAATTGCGAGAGCTTTAGGTCGGAAATATGTTCGAATGGCTTTAGGTGGATTGCGAGATGAGGCTGAAATTCGGGGACATCGTAAAACGTATATCGGAGCGATGCCCGGAAAAGTCATTCAAAATATAAAGAAAGCGGGTTCTTCTAATCCCGTCTTTATTTTGGATGAGATTGATAAAGTAGGTTCTGATCACAGAGGGGATCCTTCATCTGCATTGCTTGAGGTTTTGGATCCGGAGCAAAATAGTAGCTTCATGGACAATTACTTAGAGTGTGAATATGATTTGTCTCGTGTGATGTTTGTGGCCACAGCTAATAATTTGGACACGATTCATCCCGCTTTGCGTGATCGCATGGAGATTATCGAAGTGAGTGGGTATACCATGGAAGAAAAAGTTCAAATTGCTAAAAAGCATTTACTTCCAAAACAGAAGAAAGAACATGGGTTAGACAAGTTGTCTGTCAACATGTCTGATTTGGCGATTCAGAAAGTGGTGGAAGGATATACACGTGAGTCCGGCGTTCGAAAATTAGAGCAAGAGATAGGTCGAGTGATTCGGAAAATAACGAAATCAATTGCCATAGGAGAAGCCTATCCGGCTAAAATCCAAGCGTCTGACGTAGTGAAAATGTTAGGCCAAGAACATTTCGACAAAGATGCCTACGAAAGTAATGAATACGCAGGTGTTGTTACAGGTTTGGCTTGGACTCCGGTCGGCGGAGATATTTTATTTATTGAGACTCTTTTAAGTCGGGGCAAGGGTGTGTTGACACTTTCAGGCCAATTAGGAGACGTGATGAAGGAATCAGCGATGGCCGCGCTAAGTTTTTTAAAGGCTCATGCGGATCAATATGCCATTGATTATCGGATTTTTGATCAATATAATTTACACATTCACGTACCTGCTGGAGCTGTCCCTAAAGATGGTCCATCTGCGGGAATAACCATGCTTACAGCTATTGCATCTGCTTTAACTCAAAGAAAAGTGCGTTCCAAATTAGCCATGACAGGAGAAATTACCTTACGCGGGAAAGTTCTGCCTGTGGGTGGAATCAAGGAGAAAATTTTAGCCGCAAAACGTGCGGGAATAAAAGAAATTATCATGTGTGCGAAAAATCGCAAAGATGTGGAGGAGATAGAGGCACATTATATTTCAGATCTCTCTTTTCACTATGTCGAAAATGCGATTGAGGTATTATCCTTAGCCTTATTAGACGAGAAAGTTAAAACGCCTATCTCTTTTGTATTTCAAGAGGATGCCAAGGCTACGGTTTCCGTATCTGCGTAAAAAACTTCTCCCCTTTCGAGGCTATATTGAATGACTTTGATGGCCTCGGTTTTAGAAAGAGGGCGGAGGCAGTCTACCAAGTCGCTAAGATTCATGGGGCCATTTTTTAAATATTGAAGGATTAATTTTCTTTCTTGGACATTGCCTTCAGGATAGGCCTTTCCAGAATTCTCGCGTTTTTCTTGAATGCAAATATCACAAATACCACATGGGATTTCGATGCTTTCCCCGAAATAAGCAGATATTTGCGCAGTTCTGCAAAATTGATTTTGCCTTACATAGGTTTCGATGGCATCTAATTTTGACTTGCTGGAATCTTTTTTTGCGACATAGGTGTGCCAACTAATTGGCAAGTTATCTACGGATGCTCTTGGAGTTAAAAAAGTAATTTTGGGTTGCCCATTTTGTTTTTCGTATTCGATGATTTCGAATTTTTCTAATAATTGCAATGACCTTTCTATATCTGCGATGGGGGCTTTAAATTGTTGACTTATCGTTGATTCCGAGATAGTTACAAACTGATTATACAAATTTCCACCAAACTGCCTTAGTAAATATTTTATAATAGATTCAAATTTTTCATTTCTAATTTGAAAGTCATATAGTTCGGTAGAGTTGACAATAATTTTTATTTTGGATGGATTTTGCATCGCATCGCTCATTAAAATTAAGCCTTCAGATTCGAGTGTTTTAAGTGCGTAAAACGTTTC
>CANIYB010000173.1 GCA_947471105.1 Cytophagaceae bacterium | reverse complement strand
TAAAAAAATAGTATACGAAAATGAAGAATTCAATTTGTTGCAACATGCATTAGATATTGAAGATTCATTAGATAATTTAAGGTATAACAAAATTGTAATAGCAACCGATGCTGACGTGGATGGAATGCACATCAGATTATTAATTCTTACCTTCTTTTTACAATTTTTTCCTGATTTAGTTCGTAACGGTCATATATATATATTAGAGACACCTCTTTTTAGAGTGCGTAATAAAAAGGAAACTCTATATTGTTATAATGAGGAAGAGCGAAGAAATGCGATTGAAAAATTAGGGCCAAAGCCCGAAATAACTCGATTTAAAGGATTAGGTGAAATATCTCCGGATGAGTTTGGGAATTTTATAGGAGAAAACATAAAATTAGAGCCTGTTATTTTGGCTAAAGATTTTACAATCCAACAATTGTTAAATTATTATATGGGTAAGAATACTCCAGAAAGACAAAAATTTATAATTGAAAACTTAATCATCGAAAAAGATTTAGAAGAAATCATGTATTCTTAATCAAAATACAAATCCAATAATTGCGATAATTCGTTTTTTACTTTTTCCTTATTCGTATTATTAGCTACTTGTATTCCTTTTTCTATAATTAAATAGGCTTCTTTAAATCTTTTCAACTCAATTAAATTTAACGCATAGATGTAGTATACAGGCAAATAATTTGGTGAAGTAGTATAAATGTTGTCAAATAATGAAATTGCCTCTACCCTATTATCTTCTTTTAAATATTCTAGTGCCATTAAATATTGATTAAATGGGTCTTGGGGGTTTTCTTTTAATTCTGAAATTATAAATTCTTTTCGATTCATATTGTTTAAAATAAAAAAATATAGTATGCTTGCATAACAAATTGAACTTATGAAAATATTAGTATGCATTTCCATCGTACCCGATACGACATCTAAAATTACAAAAGAAGACTCAAATAATTTTCTTACTAAAAATGATCTAACATTTATTGTAGGTCCATATGATGATTATGCTTTATCTAGGGCAATTGAAATCAAAGAGTCCAATGATAATGTTGAGGTAGCCGTTTTTCATGTAGGTTTGGAAACATCTGAGCCTCTAATTAGAAAATGTTTAGCTTTAGGGGCTGATTATGCATTTAGAATTAATGGTGAGCCAAAAAGTTCACTTCAAATTGCGAATGAAATTTGTCATTACGCCAAAGAAAATAATTTTGATTTAATCTTAATGGGAAAAGAGGCGATCGATTATAATAGTGGGATGATTCATGGCCTAGTGGCCGCCGGATTAAATTATAATCATTTTTCTCCTGTGATGAAACTTGAATTGATTGAAGATGAGCTTGAATTACAAATTGAAACGGATTTAGGCAAATCAACCATACATTGCAAGCTACCTGCTGTACTAGGATGTCAAGAACCTATTGCAGAATGGAAAATTCCTTCCATGAGAGGAATTATGACCGCTAGAACCAAAGAAATTAAGGTATTTGAAATGAAATCTAAAGAGTCAAATTTTGAAATTAATTCTGAATCTGTAAATGAGACTAATAGAAAGCAAATACAAATTCCAAAAGAAAATTTAGATTTATTAATCCAAGCATTAAAAAAAGATATTCAATTTAATTAAGATGATAAATATAGCCGTTTTTCTAGATTTCAAACACGACAATCTAACGAATAATTCAAAATCGTTATTGAGTTTCGCTAATAAATTAGTTGAAAATAACGCTGGAGCCCAACTATATTTATGTACTGTTCAAAACATTAATAAATGTTATGTTCCAGCCACAGTAAAAACAGAATCGATTACTCGATTTACGATTGATAATAATGTGCATTTTTCTTCTAATGCAAGCTTGGATAATGTGCTAAGTCATTTAATAGACACTAAAATCACGCATATTTTTTGTACTAAATCAACAACAAATGATCTAATATTTGCTAAGCTATCAATGATTTTAAATTTTAATATTATCACTAACATAAAATCATTAGAGGTAGAAAATGGATTGTTTCATTTTTACAAATCAATATTTTCAGGTAAGGCCATAGCTAAAATGAATGGAACAAATGAACCGTGTATTGCCATTTTTCCTAAAGGATTTACCGGCGACGTTTTATCAATGGATTCATTAGACACCAAAGAAATAAAAATTGACCACATATCATCAACTTATGATTCATCTAGCATCATTGTAGAAGATTCGTTGATTCAAAATGAAATTCAATTATCAGAGGCCGAAATTGTTGTGGGCGCTGGCAGAGGTTTAAAGGGACCAGAAAACTGGGGCATAATTGAAAATTTTGCGAAAAAACTTAAGGCTGCCACTGCCTGTTCCAAACCTGTATCTGATTTAAATTGGAGGCCACATCATGAACATGTGGGGCAAACTGGAATAAAAATTAATCCCAAACTTTATATTGCTTGTGGTATTTCCGGTGCTATCCAACATTTAGCAGGCGTGAATGGATCTGGGACTATCGTGGTCATAAATAATGATGCAGAAGCCCCATTTGTAAAGCATGCCGATTATATAATATTGGGGGATTTATTTGAAATTGTACCTGAATTAACAAAATTATTTGATGAGGCTTAATTTTAGGCCATTTTTCGTACATTTAGGTTTTATTTAACAATTGAAAAATATCCACCATTTAATTATTGCTAACTTACTTCCAAGCAGCGTTGGATCAAGTTCTTTTATTCTTTTGCTAGAGTCAAAAGATAATTCAGATCTAAAATTCCCTATTGTTATTGGTTACAATGAAGCTCAAGCCATTACGATAGAAATGGAAGGCATTAAACCAAGTAGACCACTAACGCATGATCTGTTTGTTAATATGTTAAATGATTTATCTATCAAGATTGAATCAATCACGATAACAAAATTTGTGGATGGTATTTTTTATGCAATTATTACAGTTAATACTAATAATGTGTCCATTGATATCGATTCCAGACCATCAGATGCTGTAGCAATTTCATTAAGGTCAAAAGTACCGATTCAGATCGCTTCAAACCTACTCGCTACTTTATCTATTCACGATACACAAATAATTACGGAAGCTAATAGTTCACAGGACGAGGAAATTCCCAATGCTTCATTGAGTTACGATGATTTAAATAATCTACTGAATGATGCCTTAGTCAATGAAAATTATGAGTTGGCTGCAAAATTAAGAGATGACATTTCTAGACTAAAAAATACAAATGAAATCAAATAAACAAACAACGATTAGAAAAAACTCAACGCTTATTGTTTCAATTGCTAGTCTAGCTTTTATTATAAGTTTATTTTTTCAGATAATTCTTGGAGCTTCCAAATGGAAAAATGATATAACTTCTCAAATGAAAATATATATTTATTTAGAAGATTCATTGAATGTTAATCAAATAAACGCACTTGTATATAAATTTAAAAGAGCACCTTATTTGAATAAAATCGATGGAAAATCAGACATAGAATTTAAAAGTAAAAACAAAACAGCCAGCGAATTTATTATAAAAAATAAAGAGAATTACGAAGATTTATTAGGTGAAAATAATCCATTTAAAAATTTATTGATTGTTGGTATATCTAATGAATTTAAAAATGAAGCTAAGCTGAATATATTAGCTAAAGATATTTCGAAAATCAATGGCGTATATGAGGTTACATTTCCCAATAGATATGTTTCTATATTAATTGAAAAAATCAATCAAATTTCTTCCTTTTTGTTATTTATTATGTTTAGTGTAAGTGTATTTGTTTACTTACAAATATCCAATTTTGTAAAAATTAATATCCATTCAAACCGCATTCTAATTAAATCGATGCAATTATTAGGATCAACGAATAATTACATCAGAAAGCCTTATTTAATCGATTCATTAATACATGGGTTATTGGGCGGAACGATAGGTACATTAATTTCATATCTACTAATCTATTATTTTTCAAATTCAATTCCTGAATTAAAAGAACTAGTGAATGAAAGTAATATGCAGATTCTATCATTTTTCATATGTACTTTATTCTGTTGTTTATTTAGTTTAATTGCGACCGTATTTTCACTTAATTTGAAATTAAAAACAAGTATTTCAAATCTTATATAGCCATGGAAAATTCAAAAAAATTCCCATTAAATTCTAAAAGTGTTTATATTTTAATTACAGGTATTATCATAATGGTCATTGGATTTTTCATCATGACGTTGGATAAAGAGCCATTTGGTTTTGGCTTATTAGGTATTACCATAGGCCCCATCATTGTGCTTATTGGGGTATTTATTCCCATATATTCTTTATTTAATTTTAAAAAATAATGTTAGAAACTTTTCAAACAATTATTTTAGGAATAATAGAAGGTATTACTGAATTCTTACCCATTTCGTCTACAGCTCACTTGATAATGGGCAGGTATTTTTTAGGCATTAATACCTCTGAATTTTTAAATTTTTTCATCATTTTCATTCAATTAGGAGCAATTTGTGCGGTCCCAATTCTTTATTTTAAAAGATTAATTTCAGGCATAAACATTTACTTATACTTAATCACCTCTTTTATACCTGCGATTATTTTCGGTTTATTATTGGATGATTGGCTAGAATCAATATTTGAAGGATATTATTTTATTGCTGCTTCATGGGTTTTGGGAGGTATTATCTTAATTAAGTTTGAAGATTGGGTAAAAGTTAATTCAACAGATAATGAAATTTCTACGATCTCATATACACAATCTTTAAAAATTGGTTTGTATCAATGTTTAGCAATGATTCCGGGAGTTTCTAGATCGGGGGCAACCATTATAGGAGGTCGGTTAAGTGGCCTCAATTCAAAATCAGCTATTGAATATTCTTTTTTACTTGGTATCCCAACCATTTTAGGCGCAAGTGCTAAGAAAATTTTAGATTACAAAGATCATGTTAATGAGTATTTATTTGGCGACTATTCGTATCAATTATATTTAGGTTTTATCATAAGCTTTATCGTGGCCTTATTCTCTATTAAATGGATGGTAGGAGTAGTACAAAAATATGGCTTTAAGTATTTTGGATATTATAGAGTTATTGTAGGAATCAGTCTAATTATATATTTATCTTGGAAATAGCACCTGTCGAGGATAAATTTTACTTAATTAACAAACCCAAATTTTGGACATCATTCGATGTGGTAAAAAAGGTAAAAAACCTAGGTCAATTCAAAAAAATAGGCCATGCGGGCACGTTAGATCCTCTAGCGACTGGCTTATTAATTTTATGTGTGGGTAAATTCACAAAAAAAATTGATTACTTTCAAGAATTACAAAAAACCTATGAAGGGTCCTTTATTTTAGGTAAATCTACACCTTCTATTGACTTAGAAACCGAAATAGACCAAGAATATCCAATTGATCATATCACTGAAGAAAACATACTTGATTGTGCACTTTCTTTTATGGGTCATTCAAAACAACTCCCCCCCATATATTCGGCAGTAAAACTCAATGGAGAAAGGTTG
>CANIYB010000172.1 GCA_947471105.1 Cytophagaceae bacterium | reverse complement strand
TCAGCTAACGCCACAATAGCGCAAGGAATCTATTTGCGGGAAAGCATGGGAGTCAATTTAAACTACCGAAAGAATGGATGGAATTGGTTTGGCAACGGATCTATTGTTGACATAACCAAACAAGAGCGTAACAATTTAACTCGAAATTTCAGGGCGCAAAATGAAGTGTGGGAAAATGGATTTGCGTTTAAAAATGAAAACCAAACGACCCAACTAAAAGGAGGAGGGGATTGGTACTATTCAAAAAAAACTACCTTAGGGATTTTGGCTTCCGGAAATATCAATCAATACACCCTTCAAAATGGCTTAAATCAAACAATCCAATACAATGGTTCAGGGACGGCTTTGACCCGCTTAAATACCTATAACCATGTGGAAAATCCAAGTCACAATTATGCATTAAATTTTAATTATAAACATACCTTGGATAGCACAGGGCAGGAATTAACGGTCGACTTGGATTATGCGCGGTTCGTAGATAATAGCGGATCTAATTTACGTTCACAATTTCAAAAGGGTGACTTTAGCCCTTTGAAAGCAGATTCCTTATTATTGAATAATGCCAAATCATTTGTGGATCAATATTCCTTCAAATTAGACTATGTTCTTCCCTCGTTTCTACATTCAAAATGGGGAGCCGGACTCAAATCTTCATATGTAAAAACAGATAACGATTTGCGATTTCAAGGGAAAAATGACGGAGCCACAGCTTTTACTTTTTTGACAGGTCAAAGCAATCATTTCGTTTACTCAGAGCAGATTCACGCAGCCTATCTTAATGCGGAGCGCGCGATCGGGAAATTCAGTTATCAAATCGGATTAAGGACAGAATGGACCCTTGCAGATGGATTGTCTCAGGCTTATACCACGAATTCAAAAGATTCTACTTTCCACCGAGATTATGCGCAATTATTTCCAAGCGCTTTTTTTCAGTATGATGTTTCTAAAGATCACAGCCTTGGTTTCAATTATTCACGTCGCATCGACCGGCCAAGTTATGGTGACTTAAACCCATTTGTATTCTTTTTGGACAATTATACATTCAAAGTGGGAAACCCAATGTTAACCCCGCAAATTACCAACTCATTGGAATTTAGTCATACGTACAAGGGTGCTTTCAGTACGACCTTGGGCTACAGCCACACAACCAATGTCATCACCCAGATTTTAAAACAAGATACGCAGGCTCGAAAATCCTATCAGACTACCGCCAATATGGCTGAGAGAACTAACTATAGCCTAGGCTTTTCTTTACCCATTCCGATCGCCAAATGGTGGACAAGCAACACCGATATCTACCTAAACCGTGCGGAACTAGTAGGAAAAGTAGAAAATGTAGCCTTAAGTCCATCCCAAAATATGTTCTATTTTAATACGAACCATACCTTTACATTGCCTAAAGATTATCGCTTAGAAGTGGGTGGTCAATACTTCTCAGGTGGCTTGGAAAGTGCCTTCATTTTTGGAGCAGGAGGATCGCTTAATTTAGGTGTCCAAAAAATAGTTCTCAACAAACGAGGTGTCATCCGCTTAAATGCACAAGACATATTATTTACGTCTAATCCCGACGTGTACATTAAATATGGTGATTTGGACATCTTTGTCCAACCACGACAAGATTCCCGCGTGGTGCGAATAAATTTCTCCTATCGTTTTGGCAGTATGTCCATCAAAGGGGCAAGAGAAAGATCAACAGGCCTTGATCCAGAGAAGGCGAGAGTTAAAACAAAATAATTATTCAATTAATAGCGGACCACCTTTGGGAGCCAATAAATAATTAAAGTTCTCTGGAAGGAATAAGCGTAAACCGGTTCTTCAATTTCAAAAAAGGCTTCTCGAAAAAATGATAAGATACGTTGGCCAATGTAACCGTAATTAAAAATGCGGCCAACAAACCCACCTCATTTTTCCAATCAATCAACCCCAATTGATCACTAACTAACCCAAGTTCATTTTTGAAGATGTTGTAAATGAGCCAATAAATAGTAATGTGAAAAACGTACATTCCAAAGGAAATTCGACCTAAATAAATGAGTGGAGATGGCATGTATTTTGATGAAATCCCGAATAAGGAAAAAAACATGAGCATGACCCCTGATAGAATTAACATCCAACCGGATACCGATTGAGTAATGGTAGCCATATGTGGAGCATCTGCATTAATTTCACAAAGAATAGAAGCCGCTAACCAACAAAAAATACCCGTCACAAAAAACGCAATCCTTGCCACCAAATTCCATTGAGGTTGGTGACCATTTAGAAAAACAGAACATAAAATTCCAGCCGCAAAAAACTGAAATTGGACAAAGCTATTGGTCCATTGCCCACTAAAACCTTTCGTGGGATTTGAGGCATAATAAATGATGGTTAGGTAGGATACGACCAAAACGAAATACGAAAAAATCTTTAATCCACGCTTCCCTGAATAATAAACAATCAAAGGCAAAATGATGTAAAGCTGCTCCTCCACCGACACACTCCACAATGGGTTGATGCAATAAGATTGCCATTGGTTAAACGTAATATTCCAATTGCCTGAAAAAAACGTAAACGCAATTTGAGTCCCTGCCGGTATATTACTTCCAAAATAATCGGTCGTTGAGGTCAAGAAAACCATTAAAAAAAAGAACATAAAATAGAGCGGCCATATCCGCAAAATTCTTCTTACGTAAAACGATTTAATATTTATTTTCCCAAAAACATGCTCCTCTCTGGTTAGCAATTCAGTGATTAAAAATGCACTCAGAAAAAAGAATAAGGGTACCCCATAATTCCCCAAAAGGCTTAAATGAAATGCCCAGTAATATTCTTTTCCATCGATGGGCGCTAGATCTAATCGGTGTACGAAAAACACAAACAAAAATGCAAAAAACCGAAGGACATCTAACTCGGGTTTATAATAACGTTGGGCGTTCATTGTTAATTATAATTTGGTCTTCTAAAAAAATCACACAAACCTACTTCATACCGAAATTAAAACCCGTCGGATAGCAGGCTAATTATTTGTTTACTTATAGGTCAACCAAGTAGTCGCCTCACAATTTTTGTTAGCAGAAAAACGAATCCAACGGGCTTGAAAATCAGGCGCAAAGGTATACTCAAATGTTTCATTTGGCTTAACTTGTACTTCCTTGAATAACATCCAAGGTCCATGACCGATCGGTTCAATCTCGATTTTAAAGGTGACGGTCTGATTAGATTTATGCGAAATTTTCAAGCTTTTTTTATCGTAAAAACCAATTAAATAAGGATCCGATTTTGTGTTTGCAATCACTGAACTATTTTTCCAAGGTCCGCCGTGGCCTGTTGGCTTGCCCAATTTCCACAAGTCGTCTATCGTACCCGCCCATACTTTTGCTTTGCCATCCGAGGAAGTAATAATATGTTCATTGGCTCCCGAATTTTTATCCATCCCGGTCATCACTAATAAACCCCGATAAGAAGCATAATCATGAATGGCCAATGAATGGGAAGCTACAGGTCTAATTTTGGCATAGCCATCCGCATTTTCTGCTGGAAGCTCATAAAAGGTCCCATGTGCATTCATCAAATCACGCTCGGTCGCCACTTCCCGGTCAATGCGCATCGATCCCGATTGAATCTTATTCGTGAAATTCTCGTTCCCCTTGGGCAAACGCCATCTTCTGCCCGCATCATCAATAACTAAAACAGAGGCCGCGTCTACGGAAATCGCATCTTTGGAAATTTCAAATTTGGAACGAATAAAATCAGCCGTTTTAGGATCCTCTCTTCTAGTCAAATTCATGGCACTATCTAATTCATAATACCCCACTTCATTAAATTTTCCTTTAGAAAAATCACTCGCTAAAATACCTAATTTGCGACGCTTATCTCCAAGCGCATATAATAGTCCGCCTGATAATTCATCTCCACCAATGGCTGTTAATCCCTTAAATATTTTGTCTGATTCGTTGACAAACCGAGTATCATCCGTGTAATTAAAATTAACCGTGGCCGTCGTATTCTTATTAGACTTTACCTTGATCCACTCTCCTATTTCAGTAGGTAAAAAAGAAATGTTTTTCGATTGGCCTGCACTAAGCAACACAGTGCGAAGCTTTTTCCAAGTACCATTTCCTTTTATGTCCACCTCAAAAGTAAAGGTAACATCCTCTTTTCCTGCATTCTGAATCCAAGCCATCCGCTTTTTCCAACCTTCAAACAGGAAGGCCTCCGAACTGACATTCGCTTCAATTTTCTCTGAAAGCCAAACCGCTCCCTGTGCTGTATTGGGGCCCAATTGGTCAGGTTTTTCCACCGACGTAAACCACAAATTCGAATTAGATTGTCCTGGTCCTTCGATGTTTCCTTTTGCTTTTCGCTTGTTCAGGAATTCTTTTTGGGCTGAATCATCGCAACCAAAAACCAATCCATCTTGCCAGCGCGTGAAATCACCGATCACTTTTAAGTAGGCCGACCGAGGACGAATTCCAGACGTATTGAATGAGCTAAAAGATGCTGGGAAATACCAAAACATACCGTGCATGGTCATCAAATAATCGGGCTTTTCAGGAGTTCCCACATCTCGAATACGTGGCCACTCTGTGTTCCAACCGTGAGCTCCGTCGTAGCTATGACTGGCCTTAGGCATTCTGAAAAAGGACCATTTCCCTGAATCTCGTACACCTAAAATGACTGATTTATGATCCCAACCTGTTACCCAAATCGCATCGGTCGCGGGATTCTTATTTCCATAAATTCCTCCGGGACCCGTTACTTCCACAAATTGATTTCTTCGAATCACCTTCCAGTCTTTCCCGTTCCATTCAGCTAATACACCGGATTCGATATCAAACTGCTTTAATGCTTTATCGCCAGATTCACCATTATTGGAATACACCATCACGCCTTGGCCCGAATAAAGTCCTTTTCCATGCGCACCGGGCAACAAAGAACCGCTCGTATTATTAGAAACATCATTCGTCTTCTTTACTTTTAAATTACCGTCCTCATAGAGTAATTTGGTCGTCAAATTGTTGACATCCAATTCATAAAAACCCTCCTCCATAGTTGCCAGAAGTAGTTTATTGGTTGGGTTATCGAGTGATCTCGCTAAACCTGTAAATCGGCCAGGTGCCTGCGTGTAGGGAATCGTGCGTACATTGCCCTGAGCATTAATGGCATAGGGCCCAATAAACAATTGATTGCTTTCGGGGTGAATCATTCGATTCGCTGGAGTACCCCCGATACTTTCAGGTCTAATTTTTCTACCTAAAGAAGGACTTATTTCATATAGCTTATCGGACGAACCAAAAGGTAAATGCGGCCCATAAGTCACCACCCAAAGTCGATTTGCCCATGGTACCACTGCCCCAGTACCACATTCTCCTTCATTGTTATAATACGCCAAATGTGGATATATACCACTGAATTGAGGGTAAATGGATTTAATTTGTGCTTGTAAAACAATGCACGTAAATAGTAAACTAGCTGTAAAAACAGCGTTAAAATATTT
>CANIYB010000171.1 GCA_947471105.1 Cytophagaceae bacterium | reverse complement strand
TAAATGGGGTGGGGATTGGTATTGAGGGGGACGTATTGAAATCGATGAAGGCCATTCGTTTTATTGGCGGTGCCTTAGGGTATTATTTAGCGGCCATTCCGCAATTATTTAAATTTAAATCGTACATCATTTCTTTTGAGCGTGCGGGTAAAATATTTTCAAAGAAAGTTTTTTTATGCATGGTATTTAATTCATCCAGAGCTGGGGGTGGATTCCATTTTTTCCCCATGGCCTCCATTCAGGACGGTGCATTAAATATGATGTTATGCAATCCAATTGCCATCATTAAGCGTCTTTTTTATATGCCCTTAATTCAAAAAGGCAAACATGTGAACTATCCTTTTTTGGAATTCTCTACCATTCAATCAACGCGCATCCATTGCAATCGGGTCCTTATTGCACAAGTGGACGGAGAAATTTTAGCGTCTGATATTTTTGATTTTAAAATTCTTCCTGCTAAATTCAAGTATATAGTCCCAAATTAATCGCAAAAATTTTACATTCATGATTCGTAAAAATATAGTTGTATGCCTGTTGGCATTTAGTGCATTCATCACTAATGCTCAGGATCTCGATAAGAAAAAAGCCATCGCCCGCATCAGTAAATTGGAATCAACTTATGGCCAGATTGCACAAAAAATATGGAGTTTAGCCGAGGTGGGTTATAAGGAAAAGCAAAGTTCTTTATTGCTTCAAGAAACCTTAAAACAAGCCGGATTTACCATAGAAGCCGGGGTAGCGGATATACCGACGGCCTTTGTGGCTACTTTCGGACAAGGCAAACCTGTCATTGGAATCATGGCAGAATACGATGCTTTACCGGGTTTGTCACAGGATACGATCCCTGTAAAACGTTCATTAGGGGGTAATTCTGGTCATGCTTGTGGCCATCATTTGTTTGGAACAGGTTCTGTGGCAGCAGCCATTGCGGTCAAAGACTGGATGAAAGAAACGGGTCAAAAAGGCACCATTAAATTATACGGTTGTCCCGCTGAAGAAGGGGGGGCAGGGAAAGTTTACATGGTCCGAGCAGGTTTATTTGCCCAAGCAGATGTCATGTTGCATTGGCATCCCAATGATGAAAATACAGTGGCAGCCTCTTCATCTTTAGCCAATAAAGCGGGTAAATTTCGGTTTTATGGATTGTCGTCACATGCGGCTGCCTCACCTGAAAGGGGACGTTCTGCCTTGGACGCTGTGGAGGCCATGGACTATATGGTTAACATGATGCGGGAACATGTTCCTGCGTCCACAAGAATTCATTATGTCATCACCAATGGCGGGAAGGCTCCTAACATTGTTCCTGATTTTGCAGAGGTATATTATTACATTCGCTCACCAAATCGAAACATTGTTTTTGACGTTTGGGATCGCGTAGAAAAAGCAGCTGAAGGGGCTGCACTAGGGACCGGAACTAAATTTGAAGTGGAACTGATCAGTGGCGTATATGAGATTTTACCCAATGAACGTTTAGCGGAAGTCATGGCGGCTAATTTAAAGGCGGTTGGCGGTTATGTGCTTTCTCCCACAGAGACTGCTTTTGCGAAGCAGCTCCAACAAACCCCTGGGATGGAAGCCATGGATTTAAATACAACGAACCAAGTGTTGTTAAATCGACCTGATCCGAGTTCGGGTGGGTCAACCGACGTGGGGGATGTGTCATGGGTGGTGCCAACCATCGGGTTGGGAACCGCCACTTGGGTTCCGGGAACCTCGGCACATAGTTGGCAAGCAGTCGCTTCCGGCGGAACTAGCATAGGCCGAAAAGGAATGATGGTCGCAGCAAAAACGATTGCGTTGTCGGCCATTGATTTATTTAAAAATCCCAAAATGATTCAAGAAGCGACGGATGAATGGACAAAAAAGAGAGGCGTGGATTTCCAATATAAGTCCTTATTAGGAACCCGTAAACCCGCATTGAATTATCGAGATAATTAAACGCACTCAATAATTTAAGATCAATTTTCTTTAGAAAAATTTCAAGAATACAGATTTTAATCTAGGTTTTTATCTACAGAATTTTGGCGTAGGTCGTTTGTTTTGTGTACTATAGGCTTTTTAGAATTAATCTAAATGATAAAATAGATACCTTGTGTTTACATACTTGTTAACCGTCAAAAAATGATTGATTATTCTCATGAGTAATGATAAATATTCTCGTTATGAGTTTTTAAAGACAATAGGTTTTAAAGGTTCTGCCTTGATGGCCATCTTAGGTTCTTGTACAACCAAAAGTGACTCTGTTTTAAATTCCTTAATAGTTAATAATAAAGGTGAAATAGTGGCAGGCTTAGATAGTTTGAAAGCCGCACCTATTCCTGTTTTACCTAGTTATAATCCGGCAGGAGGGAGTTCAGGAATTACTTCTGGAAGTGGCTCTGGAGCTACCACAAATTTATCTGGAATTGTCACTACCACTGAATTAAATACCATTACTAATTTTATTGTTAAAGTTGACCTCACGGGTACTTCTGCATCTACCTTAAAAAATCAAGGAGGTTTTATGATTGCGAATGGCACCGTTGTGATCGCATCATTAGGCTCAGGTCAGTTTGTTGCTGCGCAAAATTTATGTACACACCAACCAAGGCAGCGAATTATATTTAACCAAAATGAATTTTATTGCACCGATCATGGAGCTCGTTTCACGATCAATGGTCAAGGTTTAAATTCTTTAGGTAGTCGGGGTTTAAACATTTATCGAACAGCCAATGATGGAAAAACATTGGTCGTATTCTCTTAAAATCATGCATCTTTTAGCTATTTTGTTATTTAATTTTCTTGGGGTTTGGGGTGCTGATTTCTCAGAGGCCCAACAACTTGCCAAACAAAACCATAAATTAATTTTACTGAATTTTTCGGGATCTGATTGGTGTGGACCTTGCATCAAATTAAAGAAGGATGTATTTGAATCTGCTGAATTTCAATCTTTTGCTGAGAGCAATTTAGTTTTGTTGCGGGCTGATTTTCCTAGGTTGAAAAAAAACCAATTAGCCAAAGACCAACAAAGCAAAAACGATTTATTAGCTGAAAAATACAATAGTTCAGGTAAATTCCCATTAACGGTTTTACTGAATGAACAAGGAAAAGTGCTGAAGGAATGGGACGGATACCAACCGTCGATTTCGAAATTCATTTTTGAAATCAAACAATTTAGGCTCTAGCATGCATTTATTTCAACGCAATGAACTTTTAATGGGAAATCGCTTCGACCTAGGGGTCGTAGGAGATGATGAAGTAAAAGCAAATCAAGCCTTGGAAAAAGCCATCATTGAAATTAAGCGAATCGAAGCATTATTATCCACCTATCAGGCGAATTCTCAAATTAACCAAGTCAATTCAAATGCTGGAATTTCTCCGGTAAAGGTCGATGAAGAAGTCTTTAATTTAGTCGAGCGGGCGCAGCGAATTTCTGAATTAACCCAAGGAGCCTTTGATTTATCATATGGATCTTTAGATAAATCCTTGTGGAATTTTGATCAGAACATGAAGCAATTGCCATCAAAGGAGCTTGCTAAAAATGCCGTACATTTAATCAATTTCAAAAACATCTTGTTAGATCGCGCCAACGAAACGATTTTTTTGGCAAAAAAAGGTATGCGCATTGGTTTTGGCGGTATCGGAAAAGGCTATGCGGCTGATCAGGCGAAAAAGGTCTTAGTGGGTTTAGGTTTTACTGATGGCATTGTAAATGCTTCGGGTGATATGTGCGCTTGGGGAAAGCGTGCGGATGGGGAAGATTGGACCGTAGGAATTTCTAACCCAGATTTTCCAAGGGATATTTTATCTGAATTCTCACTGAATGACTCCGCGGTGGCTACCTCTGGAAATTACGAGAAATTTGTCCTGATTGACGGTCAAAAATATTCGCATACCATACATCCCAAAACGGGATTTCCCATGCAAGGAATTAAAAGTGTAACGGTATTTGCCCCATTTGCTGAATTAGCAGATGCATTAACAACTCCCATTGCCGTGATGGGCGTGGAGGTTGGCCTTCATTTAATGAATCAAATGAAAGGAGTGGCCTGCATTATTATCGATGATGCGAACCAAGTTTTTAGTACAAAAAATATTCATGAAAAAAGTTTAGCCCTTGCGTAATGATGAAAAAATGGATTCTATATTTTTCAGTTTTGAGTTTCATTTTAATGCAATCCTGCACTGCGGTAAAGGAGTTTCAGAAAAGCAGGATTAATGATTCTGAAATGGAATTGTCATCGCGTAAGAGTGAAAAGTTTGAGCAAAGTTTTTATTTATATCGTGAAGGGGCTTCGGGAGCAAATGGAGGAAAAAGCGGAGGAGGCTGCGGATGTAACTAGGTATGAAAAAAGTCCTTGTCACCATTGGTTTGTATTGTTCATTGCTTCACGGAGCTAATGCTCAGGAGTTTTTATTTTACAGTCGGGGAGCTAAAAATGCCTCAGTATCTAAAATTGACACAGGATTTTTAAAACGAAAAATCAAGTTTGAGGAAATCAATTTAGTTTCTGGGTATTACTTGCAGGATGGAAATAATTCTGCCATCACGGGGGGGATTGGGACAGAAAAATTGACCGATTGGGCGAATTCGTTTGAGATAAGCGTTTCTAAATTAGATCGATTTAATCGGACGCACCGATTAACAGCTGATTTCAATATTGATTATTACACATCAGCCTCGTCTGATAAAATTGATCCATTAACTATTTCATCTGCATCCCGCAAGGATACGCATATTTACCCAAGTTTATCTTGGTCCGTGAAAGATGATGCTGCCGGAGTAACTCAAGGATTGAGTTATGCCTTTTCCACGGAATATGATTATGTTTCACATGGCATCAATGCAAACTTAACCAAGCTTTCGAAAAGCAAAAATACAGAATTCTCCATCAAGGGGGGTGCTTTTTTTGATACCTACATGTGTATTTTACCCGCTGAGTTAAGGTCTTTTACCTATCCTTCCGGTGCGGAAAGAGATACCAAAGGGATCGACTATAAACCAAGAAATTCATATAATCTTTCTTTTTCTTTGTCGCAAGTGATCAATCAGCGATTGCAGGTGATGGCCATGATTGAACCTAGCTTCCAAGAAGGTTTATTGAGCACTCCCTTTCATCGGGTTTATTTTACCAATGGAAATGAGACCGTTGAAAAATTGCCTGGGACTCGATTTAAATTACCGATAGGCATGAGGTTCAGCTATTTTGCAGGAGACCAAACCGTTATCCGCTTATTTTATCGAGCTTATTTAGACGATTGGGGAATGAAAGCCCATACGGCTAATATCGAAGTGCCATTTAAATTGACCCCATTTTTCTCCTTGAGTCCATTTTATCGATTCAATGTGCAGTCGGCCGTCGACTATTTCAAACCCTACGCCAAACACGAAACCAAAGATGCTTTTTATACTTCTGATTATGATATATCAGGATTCACCAGCCATTTTCTAGGCATGGGTGTTCGCTTAGCCACTCCGGGTGGAATTTTGGGTATCACGAATTTCAATTCATT
>CANIYB010000170.1 GCA_947471105.1 Cytophagaceae bacterium | reverse complement strand
ACCAGGTAATGCAGGTTTTTTGCCAACAATCACTGGTACATTAAATAAAAGTTACACGATTTCAGGTTTAGACCAAGAGTTTTTCGGAGGCTTAAGGGCCCCTCTCGTTCAAAGTGGTGTTAACTCAAATTCTGGTAATGCAGGCTTGGCCATGGTTTGGACACTATATGATGGAAAAGGAATGTTCATCCTTAGAGATCGATTTAAAGAATTACAAAACCTAGGTGCGAAGCAAACTGAAACCGCCATCGAAAACTTGATATCTCTAATCTCATCATCCTACTATGATTTAATTAGACAAAATTTAAGAGTTAATAATTTCAAAAAAGGACTTGAAATTTCAAATGATCGCTTAAAATTAGCCAAAGATCGATATGAAGTTGGCCAAGGCTCTAAAGTCGACTATTATTCAGCTCAGGTAGATTACAACGAGGATAAAGCCTTGTTGATTGCCCAAGAGCAGTCGTATTTAAACACTAAAATTAGCTACAACACATTATTGGTCAGAAATCACCAAGAAGAATTTAATGTAGATTCAAAAATTGATTTATTGCCTAAACTAAATCTTCCTGAATTAAAGGAATTCGCGTTAAAGCAGAATCCTACCTTAATTAGTGCGCTTTTAACTAAAAAGATAACGGACTTAGACACTAAAAATATTCAGAGTTTACAAATGCCACAAATCGATTTATTGGCCGGTTACAACATGAGCCAAGTAAATAATGGGGCGGGATTTGGAGTTCAAAAAGGAAGTAGTGATGTATTAAACTATGGCTTAAGAGCCACCATCAATATTTTTGACGGGTATAACCAAAAACGTCGAGTACAAAACGCAAAGATCAATGCTGAAATAGCTCAGCTTCAGATTGACGACCTAAAAAATGCACTTATTTCCTCATTAGAAAAAGCATTTGTGACCTATGAAAATGCATTGAATTTGATTTCTTTGGAGACCGAAAATTATGCCATAGCCAAACAAAATATCGACATTGCGTTTGATCGATTTAAGGTTGGTATCGCAACCTCATATGAATTAAGGGAAGTACAAAGAAATGCGGTATCAGCTGAAACAAGGTTAATTGAAACTAAATTTGCAGCCAAAGCAGCGGAGATAGAATTAATCAGACTGAGCGGAAACCTATTGTAAACCCTTATCCTCCTCGTTCAATTGATTTTGATATAATTCATAATAATAGCCCTTCCGTTTCATCAGTTGGAGATGATTTCCCGTCTCGACTATCTGACCGTCTTGCAATACCATAATTCTCTTCGCTAATTTAGCCGAAGAAACGCGGTGTGAAATAATTAAACTCGTCTTCCCCACCATAATTTTCTTGAGGTTATTCAATATTTTATGCTCGGTATGGGTGTCAACGGCCGACAAACAATCGTCCAAAATAAGCATCGTAGGATTTTTTGCCAAAGCACGAGCAATAGACACCCTTTGCTTTTGGCCACCGGAAAGTGTTACCCCTCGTTCCCCTAAAATGGTTTCAAATTGGTCCGGAAATTCCATGATATTTTCATACACATCCGCCATTTTAGCCGCATGCATTATTTGTTCATTCGACATACCATCCTGACCAAAACTGATATTTTCAGTAATCGTCGTAGAAAACAAAAACACATCTTGAGGGACATATGCAAGCGATTGACGCACGTGCTTGATATCCCAATCTTTCAGCGAAACTCCATCCAATAAAATATCACCACTGCTAGGATCATAGAATCGGGCCAACAACTGAGCCAAAGAACTTTTGCCTGAACCGGTTGTACCCAATAGGGCAACTGATTCACCCGATTCAATTTCAAAACTAAGTTGGTTTAAAATTTCACGTTCCGTTCCGGGATAGGTAAAGCTGACATTTTTAAATACCCAATTTCCAGAGATTGGCTTTACTATTTGTTTGCCAATTTCCAACTCTGATTTGGCTTGTAAAAATTCATTAATTCGCTTTTGAGAAGCTGCTGCCCTTTGGATTTGAGAACTAGTCCAACCAAGTGCAGTCACGGGCCATGTTAGCATAAATACGTACATGATGAATTCCGTAATATTGCCCACGGTAATTTCACCAGCCATAACTTCTTTTGACCCGATATAAACAACTAATAGCGTACTAAATCCAACGAGTAATGAAATTAAAGGCGTGAATAATGAGTCTACTTTGACTAAATCCAAAGACTTCTTGCGATAATTAGCAGATGCCGAAGCAAATTGCTGACCGGAATGGTTTTCCCGAACAAATGATTTAAGGACTCTAATCCCTGAGAAAGCTTCTTGGGCCAGCGTAGAAATCGAAGATAATCCAGCCTGAATTTCCTCCGATTTTTTCATCACAATCGAATTAACGTAATAAATACTAATGGATAAAATAGGCAAAGGCAATAGCACATACCACATTAACGTAACATTCACTTGGGCCATGTAATAAATAACCAGCGCAAAAACAGTAATCAAATTAAACCCATACATCATGCTGGGGCCTACATACATCCGAACTTTACTGACATCTTCGGAAATCCTGGCCATCAAATCTCCGGTGTTTTGCTTTCGATAAAAGGATAAGGGGAGCGTTTGATAATGGGCATAAATTTCATTTTTCATTTCATACTCAATGTGCCTTGACATGACAATTAACGTTTGTCGAATCAAAAACAAAAAAATACCCTTTATGAAAGCCATTAAAACAATTAAACCCCCATAATAAAATAAAGTGGAAGCGAAAACCTCATAAAATACGGATTGAATGGGAAAACCTTTGAATAAAAAATAGACATCAATCGTTTCGGTAACTAGATCTAAGGCGTATCGGACTAATTGCGCTGGGACAACACCAAAAAAGTTAGAACAAAAAGTAAAAAAAATGCCAAGAAACAAATGCCATTTATACTTCCAGAAATATTTATTTAAATGACCTAATGCTCCCATGCTAATTTTATAGACAACAAATATAGGGGCTTTATAAATTAAAATCCTTAATTTTGTGCTTTCAAATTATTAGAACGCTCTTTATTTACGGATGGTAAACAGAAGATTACTTCGGGTTAAAGCATTTCAACAAATGTATGCCTACTGGACCCAGGAACGGGCGCAACACCAATTGGCGTTTGACGAGTTGACATATATTTTCTTGCCCGACCTATCCTTAATGATTGCTAAAGAGGAACAAATGCCTCGTTTAGAAGGACTTAGGAAATTGGCCGAAATCCAATTAACCGAATTTTTCCAAGAAATTCCTACCGAAGAAACGATCCCCGAAGAGTCTTTAAAAGCAGCTCAGTCGGTCTTCAAAAAATATCAAGTCAATACGAAAAAGATTGCGGAGAAGCTTAAGAAAGATATGGTTTCTGAAGTCGAAGCCATCAACAATACGTATTTGAAAATTTTATTTTACTTGCAATCTCTTTCTGAAATTGCTCAATGGGATGAAAACAGAAGGCTTTTAGAGAACTCCACCAAAACATCCTTATTTAAAAATAATAAAATATTAGCCGTATTCCCTAAATGGAAATCTTTGCAGGTTGCCTTTAAAGATAATCATATCGGCTGGTCAGAAGACGAAGAAACTAGATTGAAAAAATTATTTATTGAAGCGATCCTAGTAGACCCAATATTTTTAGATTATTTACCCAATGCGGGTAAAAATTTCGAGGAGGATTTAGAAATCATCAAATATATTTTGAAAAACTTTCTGTTAAAACATCCTAGCATGACAGAATTTTTTGAGGAAAAAGATTTAAATTGGAATTTGAATAAGGATGTTGTAAAAAGTATGTCAACCAAAACTTTCAAAATTGAAGCTTTGGAAGATTTAAGTTTGCAGCCATTAGCCCTACAGTGGGAAGATGATAAAAGCTTTTTTGAAGATTTATATGCATTCACATTAGAATCAGATAAAGATTTAAATGGATGGGTGGAAGCGCAAACGAAAAACTGGGAGTCCGATAGATTAGCCATGACCGATTTTATACTACTTAAAATGGCCGTTGCTGAAATGATTAAATTCCCAAGCATACCGGTGAAAGTTAGTATTAATGAATACATTGAATTAGCAAAAAACTATTCCACTCCTAAGTCGGGGCAGTTCATCAACGGAATATTAGATGAAATCTCGATTCGACTTATAAGCGAAAAAATTATACAAAAATCAGGTCGAGGATTAATCGACATAGCCATTAAATAATATGAGTAGATCTTCTAAAACCCTATGGGCATTTATCGTGGGTGCTGCAGCCGGAGCGGTTGTCGGGATTTTATATGCACCAGACAAAGGTGAAAACACGAGAAACAAACTGTATTTCCAATTAAATAAATACAGAGACCAATTAAAGCAATTGATTAATGACATAGTGGATGGTAAAGAAATACCTGATTCAATGGCTAAATCTGAAGGCAAAAAAGTAGTCAATGACACGAAGGTCAAAGCAGAGAAATTATTAGAGGATGTAGAAAAAATGATGAGTCAAATTAAAACGAAACCTTAATTCAATGCGAGGATATCTTTTTTTGATCATTTCATTTTTCTTTTTAGCATCATCTTGTGAAAACAAGCAAAAAGAGAGCTTAAATGCGTCAGAAAATGCCATACCTATGGACCTGCGTCCTTCTCCTGAAAAGAGACCGAAAATGGTTTTTGAGCAGCCGAGTGTTTATTTAGGAAGAATTACCGAGGGTGACTCCATCACCTATACATTTAATTTCAAAAACAAAGGAAATCTACCATTGAAAATATTATCCGTGAATGCCTCTTGCGGTTGTACAACACCTAAATGGAGCCAAGAATTAGTTCAACCAGGCAAAAAAGGATTTATTAAAGTCATTTTTGATTCCAGGGGCAAGCAAGGGAAAGTTCAAAAAACTGTAACCGCCTATTGCAATACTTTGCCGTCAGATAATACAGTCGCATTTAAAATAGAAGTTTTACCCAAAAGAAATTCAAACTAACCCCTTACCTATATGCTAATCTTACAAGCAGGAAACCCCCAAATGATGCAAATAATCCTTTTTGGAGGAATATTTGTTGTATTTTATTTTTTCATGATTCGTCCGCAACAAAAAAAAGCGAAGGAAGCCAAAAAATTTATTGAAGAATTAAAAACGGGAGACAAAGTAGTAACCATCGGCGGTGCCCATGGAACCATCGTTACCATCAGAGAAAAAACAGTTTTAGTTGAGGTAGATTCAAGCAAAGGCGTTAGAATTGTTTTTGAAAAGACGGCGATCTCAAAGGATGCCTCGTCAAGATTAACTGAGGAATAAAAAATGACACATAGCCTGATCCCTTTTATTGGTGTTACAGGTGGAATTGGATCCGGCAAATCGATGGTTTGTCGGATTTTTTCATGTCTAGGAATTCCAGTTTTTGAGGCCGACAAACAAGCAAAAATCATTCTAAATGAAAATGAAGTTGTCAAAAATACAATCAAGGAATTACTAGGAGATCAGTCTTATACAGACAATGGAGTTTATAATCCAACATGGGTGAAAGCAAAAATCAATGAAGATCCCACATTAATCCCTT
>CANIYB010000169.1 GCA_947471105.1 Cytophagaceae bacterium | reverse complement strand
CTTAACCACCCCTCGGCCAATGGAATAATAGGTGTATCCTAATTCTTTCATTTGAGCCATTTCATATAAATTTCTACCGTCAAAAATAACCTTATTTTTCAATAAGCTTTCCATGCGCTCAAAGTCAGGCGTTCTAAATTGTGGCCATTCGGTCACAATAAGGAGCGCATCCGCATTCTCAATCGCGTCGTAAGGATTCTTTGAAAAGGTTACGGTTTCTCCTAATAATTCTTTGACGTTAGGCATCGCCTCAGGATCATACACATTGATTTTACATCCTAATTCAAGGAGATGCTCGATGTTGTATAAAGCGGGTGCCTCACGAATGTCATCGGTGTAGGGCTTAAAAGCCAAACCCCAAATGCCTATCGTTTTTCCTGCTAAATCATTATTGAAGTGATTTTTAATCACTGGAATTAACTTTGTTTTTTGCTTTTCATTCACCTTCATCACACTATCTAAAATGTGAAATTGGTAATTATTCTCTTCTGAAGTTTTGGCTAATGCTTGCACATCTTTAGGGAAACATGAACCTCCATATCCGATGCCCGCAAATAAAAACCTTTTACCGATTCTTGAATCGGTGCCAATTCCTCTGCGGATGTCGTCCACGTTTGCACCGACTAACTCGCACAGGTTTGCAATTTCATTCATAAAGGTAATCTTGGTCGCCAAAAATGCATTGGCTGCATATTTCGTCATTTCTGCGGAACGTTCATCCATGAATATAATGGGATTTCCTTGGCGAACCAATGGGGCATATAATCGATTCAAAATTTCTTTTGCTTTGTCAGATTCGGTTCCAATAACCACACGGTCGGGTTTCATGAAATCCTCAACTGCCACACCTTCGCGTAAAAATTCGGGATTGGAAACTACGTCAAATAAATCGGGCGATACGTTTTTGGCAATTGCTTGGTGTACAAGTTCTGAGGTTCCCACAGGCACTGTACTTTTGTCAATGATTACGGTATATTCTGTAATCAGAGGCCCCAAATCTTTAGCTACTTGTAAAATGTATTTTAAATCCGCAGAGCCATTTTCTCCTGGAGGAGTGGGCAATGCCAGGAAAATAACTTTTGCTCCCACTATACCTTCGCTCAATGAGGTGGTAAAATTCAATCTTCCTTCTGTTGTATTTCGATGAAATAAATCCTCTAGACCAGGTTCATAAATAGGAACCTCGCCTGCTTTCATTCGATTAATTTTATCCTCATTAATATCCACACATGTTACATGATTTCCTGTTTCTGCAAAACAAGTACCCGTAACTAAACCAACATATCCAGTTCCTACAACAGCTATTTTCATTTTTTAATCTTAATTTAATTCTAAATTTGGCTACAAAATTAGCTAATAATCTTTAAAAATTACAAATATTGATTTAATGGCTAGTGTATTTGCGTTATAACATTGCCTATGCTTCCTGATGGTTCCATAATATGTAGCCAGTTGGCCAATGTCACTGAAATATCGCTAATAGAAGTTCTTTTAATGATTTCAGCGGGCTTAACTTTCCAGCCATAAAACAATAAAGGCACATGTGTGTCATATGAATATAGGGTGCTATGTGTAGTACCCGTCTGAGATCCCATAAACCAAGATGGTTTTAATAAAATCATAAAGTCGCCACTTCTCGCTGGATGATATCCATTGATGATCAATTGGGTATACTGAGCATTTAAATTAGCACCTTGTATATCTTTTAAATTAATCAGCTCAGAAAAACCAGCTTGTTTTTGGTACGATTTCCGGACTACATCAAATAATTTTTTAGCATCTATTCCCATTTTTTCCATCAAATTATGATTGAAATAGAGTTGGCTATTTTCTTCGCCGACCAATAAATCTACATTTCCGAATGCTTGATTGATCGCTTTTTTCATGTCTGAGATGGATGCATTTCGGTCAAAAACTCCCCCAGGTAATTTTTTGCTATTGGCATATCCGGGAACCTCAGCTACCGCGTGATCTGCCGTAAGAAAAACAAGCACTTGATCTTTTCCATATTGCGCATCCAAATAGGTCAATATTTCTGCGATATCTTTATCCAAACGTAGATAAGTATCCTCTAATTCAATGGATTGTGGACCAAAACTATGACCCACATAATCCGTAGATGAGAAGCTAATAGCTAAAAAATCGCTAGTGCCATTTTTACCTAATTTTTCGTTTTCAAGGGCTTTCAATGCAAAATCCTTTGTGATACTATTCCCATATGGCGTAGTTCTAATGACTTCTAATGGATTTCCTCCCTTTAATTCGTGTGGAAAACTTGTGGATTTTTCACCTGGTAATTTTCCTTCAAACTTGTTTTCGTCTTCTGCACTTTGGACATACGTTTCGATCGGATATAGGGTGTTCCAGCCTTTCTGAATATATTTTAAAGCTCTTTCCTCTGCATTAAATGACTGAACCCAGCTAGGTAATTCATTGAAATAAAAACTAGAGCTGATCCAACGGCCTTCTTTCGAATCATACCAATAAGCTGCATTGGCTGTATGTCCTCCTGGCAAAATCGCTCCACGGTCTTTTAAGGCAATGGCTATCGTTTTTGACTTGTAGTTTTGAGCCATTTTTAATTGATCTGTAATGGTGCTCGTCCACATATTTTTAGGCGACATCCATCCTGTTTTCCCTGTCGTCCCCACCGTTTTTACCGTACTATCTTCCGTGCAATATACTTTTTTGCCACTGGCCACATCGGTCCAATCATTGCCCACAATTCCATGCACTGCAGGCACTGAACCTGTATAAACACTTGTGTGTCCAGCGGCTGTGACGGTTGGCGCATAATTATAATGATTTTCTTGGCAATTAATCCCTTCTTTCATGAGCCTCTTAAACCCTCCATCCACATATCGGTCGGCATATTTGTATAGGTATTCATAGCGCATTTGATCTACGACAATGCCAACGACCAATTTCGGCCTCTTAGGCAATACGTTTGGCTTCTTTTGAGAAAAAGATGTTTGTGAAAATAATAAAATGGTCGTGGTGAAAAGTAAATAGAGAAAGGTTTTCATAAATAAGCGGGGAATTGGTTGATTTTATTTGTTTGATTTTCTGTTGAATTTATTTCAAAAATATGATTTTCTAATCCATTGGTTAAAGCTAAATATTTAGCCATGTTTTTTTGTTGGTACTGACTGATTTGCTGAAAGCTAACATCATTTATTTCAATATGTGGAGCTTTACATTCAATAATTATGAGTAATTCTCCGGATGAATCAAACACCTGAATATCAGTTCGTCGGATTAATTTATTTACTTTAAATGCTCTTTCTATTTGAATGTTTGTCGCAGGATATCCTAAATGATTTGTTAAAAAATTCAAACAATGCTGCCTCACCCATTCCTCTGGGCTTAGGGCCCTGTATTTTTTGGCTATTGGATCAAAAATGAAAAGTTTCCCTTCCTTTTTTGTTAATTTGTACTCAAATTCAGGGAAAATTAATTTTAAATTGTTCGAAGAATTCATAGGTTTTAAAGCCAAATACTAAATTAATCTTTATTTAGATTAATTTCATCACTCAAACATAATTTAATGAAGACAAAGGAAGAGATTGTTCAAAATTGGTTACCCAGATATACGGGAACTCCTATTGAAAAATTTGGCCAATACATCTTGTTGACCAATTTCAAAAATTATGTGGATATGTTTGCTGAAAAATTCTCTGTGGAAATTTTAGGGAAGGACCGCCCTATGCAAACGGCAACAGCAAATAATATAACCATCATAAATTTTGGAATGGGTTCACCTATGGCAGCGACGGTCATGGATATATTATCAGCAATTTCTCCACATGCTGTTTTGTTTTTAGGCAAATGTGGGGGCTTAAAGAAAAATTTAAATTTGGGTGATTTGATTTTGCCCATTGCCGCCGTTAGAGGTGAGGGTACTTCAGACGAATATATGCCCAAGGAAGTTCCTGCTTTGCCATCATTCCGCTTACAAAGAGCGGTTTCTTCGATGATCAAGAAGCATGAAATGGACTACTGGACCGGCTTGGTTTATACAACGAACCGTCGAGTTTGGGAGCATGACGAAGTTTTCAAAACTTATTTATCTGATATACGTGCGATGGGGATTGACATGGAGACAGCAACCATTTTTACTGTGGGCTTTGTCAATAAAATCCCTCATGGCGCTTTGCTTTTAGTATCTGATAATCCCATGACACCTGATGGAGTGAAGACGGAAAAAAGTGATCATACGGTTACAGCTAATTTTGTCAATAAGCATTTGCAAATTGGCATAGATTCCTTAGAAGAATTAGCGAATTCTGGTGAATCAGTCAAACATTTAAGATTTGAATAAAAAAAAGCCTTCCATTAGAAGGCTTTTTTTTATTTAAATGAAAGATTATTTGATATTAATTGCAATGATCTCGGATGACCTGATAAGCCGGATTATAGCCTAATTCTCCTGCTTTACTTAGATCTAAACAACCTGTATTGTCGCTGAGGGCTAATTTTATAATGCCTCGAACATAATAGGCTTCCGCATATTTTGGATTTAATTTAATGGCATTGCTACAATCTTGAATGGCATTTCGTTGATCACCTAAGGACGACTTAGCCACACCTCTTAAAAAATACGCCTCTGCATAAATGGGATTAAGCGAAATAGCTTTATTATAATCATCCATGGCTTGCTTTTGATCGCCAGATTTTGCCTTTGAAGATCCTCTGTTGAAATATATTTCAGCTCTTTCTGAGGTATATTCGGCCATTTTGATTTTATCCTGTACTCCGTTTCTTAGGTCATCTAATAAATTTTTAGACATTTTGCCATCGTAAAGAATCTTTGCATTTTCATTGTTACCAGTTTCTGCAGCTTTCGTATAATCCTCAATGGCTCCTCGTTGATCCCCTATTTTTGATTTTGAAAAACCTCTGCCATAATAGGCTTCCACTTTCATTGGGTTTAATTCAATAGATCTGCTAAAATCTTCTAATGCCCCTTTTTCACCATTTTCGCCTCTGAAGTTTTCCAATTGCGTTTTGCAAAATCCTGAAAAATAATAGTCATCTGGATTATCTGGACTTAATTTAATGGCTTCTGCATAATCTTTTAAAGCTGTGGCAAATTCCCCTAATTTTAGTTTGGAATAAGCGCGACTCGAATAATAATTCGCACGTTTTGGATTGATGGTGATGGCTTTATCAAAATCCTCTAAACTTCCTTTAAAGTCGCCCAATTTTACTTTTGATTCGCCTCTAGAAGCTAAGCCTGGTGCATATTCTGGATTTAGTTCCAATGATTTATTGAAATCAGATAAACCGCCGCGGAAATTTTGAAGTTTCATTTTAGAGATTCCCCGACTAAAATACGCGGTGGCTTCCAATGGGTTCAAACGAATTGCTTCATTATAATCATTCATAGCCACTTTGTGATTGTCTTGCATGCTATAACTTTGTCCTCTCGCGATAAATGCTTCGAAATAAGTGGGTTTCAATTCGATCGCTTTGTCAAAATCTAAAATAGCTCCTCGGAAGTCTTTTAAATTGTATTTCGCAAAT
>CANIYB010000168.1 GCA_947471105.1 Cytophagaceae bacterium | reverse complement strand
TTATTGGGCTTAGGTGAAAAAGTAAATGTAAAAGAACTTATGGCCAATGGTGCTATCGTTCTCGATGTTCGATCTCCTGCAGAATTTAAAGATGGACACATCAAAGGGGCACTTAATTTTCCACTGCAAAATTTAACCTCACAAATGAACAAATTAAAGAAAGAACAAGTTATTGTAACTTGTTGCCGTTCTGGAAGCCGCAGTGGAATGGCAAAACGCATGTTAAAGTCCAATGGATTCCTACACGTGCATAACGGAGGTCCTTGGACTAATTTAAGATAACACGAAGACAAAAAACGAATATCATGAGCAAATTCAGCGAACTTTTAAAAACACCAGAACCTGTTTTAGTTGATTTTTCAGCGGAATGGTGCGGCCCTTGTAAGCAATTGAAGCCTATTTTAGAGCAATTAAAATCTAAAATTGGCGATTCAGCTAAAATCATTAAAATCGACGTGGATAAAAACAAATCACTATCAGACCAATTTCAGATCAGATCCGTGCCGACTTTGATTTTGTTTAAAGATGGGAAATCGGTTTGGCGCCAATCAGGGGTTGTTCCAGCCAATACATTGGAAGGCATCATCAAACAATATGTGTGAACATTAAAACCAAGAATTATTAGATGTTTGCCCTATTCCTGAAATAGGTTGATTCTTAGGTTAATAAATCATTCTTGAAAAAACAGAAGGACGGGTTAAACCCGTCCCCTACTATTACCTAATACCTGTTACTTATCACTTATTTTTTCACCGGCTCAAACCCAATCGAAACCGAATTCACACAATAACGTAAACCGGTCGCCGTGGGACCGTCGTCAAAAACGTGACCCAAATGTCCGCCACATTTTCCGCAGGTAATCTCCACTCGGCGCATGCCCAATGTATTGTCCACCGTTTCTTTAATCACACCAGCTTTTAATTCTTTGTCGAAGGAAGGCCAACCGCAATGCGAGTCGAACTTGGAATTTGAACTAAAAAGTGGAGCACCGCAACCTTTGCATGTGTACACCCCTTTTTCATTATGCATTAAAAATTTACCTGTATAAGGACTTTCAGTCCCTTTTTGACGTAAAATATAATACTCTTCTTCACTTAATTTAGCTTTCCACTCAGCTTCTGTTTTAGGCAAATTTTCCATTTTATTCGTTTCCATTTTTTTTTGTCCACAAGCCTGAAAGCTTATGAATGCAAGCACAAATAACATATTTGACAAAATAGTTTTCATCTTTATTTTTGTTTGAGTCTTAAACGCAAATATAGCCCAAATTGTTTCTGCAATGAATGTCTTTTTATAAGAATCATACCCACCCCATTAATCGGCCCGTCTAGGATCTACCCGCCAGCCTAATTTCCTCAAAGCCTGCACCCGTAAACTGCGGTGTTCAAACTCCTCCATGACTACACCTTTCATCCAATAAACACCGCCTCCACGGAAAGAATACTGTTTTAAGTCGGAGGGAAAATGCAAGGTATCAAAAAACTCGCCCCGAACATCCACAAAATAGCCAAAATACATGCGCTCCCCCGCCTTCGTGCGAGTGGGCTTAAGCGTCACTAAATACCCCAATATATCGCCCCGCTCGTAACATAAATCGGCATCCAATAAAGTTTCAGGGAGTTCGTCCACCAAGTCAAAGGGAGAACAGAGCGGAAATCCCAAAATCTCCCACTGATCAAATGCGTCCTCAATCTCATCATGCACCAACTCCGGCAATATCCCTAAATCCGCAGAATCATCCGCAAACATCTCCATCGAAACCACCTGAGATACCTTTCCCTGAAAACGAGCATGCGCCTCCCACAATAAGGGTTTCTTTTGCAAGCCTAAATTCCTAAAAGCACCCACACGAATCAATAAAATCGCCTGCTCCAAACCTAACGAAACTCGGTGAACAAAATCATCCCAAGATCGGAAGGGACCCAATTGGGCCCTAGAAGCAAGCAAATCCTGAATGACACGCTTCTCGAGGCCTTTGACATGCACCCAACCTAAATAAATCACCGAACCCCGAATGCTCGTCAAATGCCCACTCTCATTAATCTCAGGAGCCTCCACCTGCGCGCCACAGCGCCTAGCCTCATGTACATAAAATTCGGTCCGGTAAAATCCTCCGAAATTATTGATGACCGCCACCATAAATTCCAAGGGGTAATAAGTCTTCAGATACAGGCTTTGATAACTCTCCACCGCAAATGAAGCCGAATGTGCCTTGGAAAAACTATATCCCGAAAAGCTTTCCATCTGCCTCCAGACTTCGGTGGCAACGGCCAACTCATACCCTTTGTCCGCACAATTCACAAAAAAAGCCTCCCGTATCCGGTCAAATTCTGCCCGAGATCGATACTTGCCCGACATGCCTCGCCTCAGCACATCCGCCTCCGCCAAACTTAACCCCGCAAAATAATGCGCCACCTTAATGACATCTTCTTGGTATACCATCACCCCATACGTTTCTTTCATTAATTCCCCCATCAAAGGATGGATAGGTTCATAGGAATCCGGTGCATGAAAACGCTCAATATAAGCCTTCATCATCCCAGAAGAGGCCACACCCGGACGAATAATCGATGAGGCCGCCACCAGCGTCAAATAATCCTGACACCTTAATTTTTTAAGTAGTTGGCGCATCGCAGGCGACTCAATGTAAAAACAACCCATGGTTTCGTGGCGCATCAACTGCCTCCTGACTTGTTCATCGCGCATAAAATCCTGCACGCGGTGAATGTCCACATCTTGGCCTCGATTAGCCCGAATGATGTCCACCGATTCTTTAATGTGCCCTAAGCCTCTTTGGGACAAAATATCAAACTTCGCAAAACCAATCTCCTCCGCCACATGCATATCAAATTGGCAAATAGGAAAACCTTTGGGCATAGGTTCCAAAGCGGTATAATGAGCTAAAGGATGCTCAGAAATTAAAATTCCCCCCGCATGAATGCTCAAATAATTAGGAAAATCAAGCAACAAATTCCCATATTTGACGATCAAACGTTGGACCTCAGACCCCACCTCTCGCATCGCAGCCGCCGGATCAAGCCAAGCATCTACCTCCGATTTAGGTAAGCCAAAAACCTTGGCCAATTCCCGGTAAATCGACTTATCCCGAAAAGTTACATAGGTCGCCAATAAACACACATATTTGGCCCCATAACGCTTAAAAATATAATCAATAATGTCATCCCGCTCATCCCACGAAAAATCAATATCAAAATCAGGTGGACTAGTCCGATGTGGATTAATAAATCGCTCAAAATACAAATCCAAATCCACCGGATCCACATCCGTAATTCCCAAACAATAAGCCACTATCGAATTCGCACCCGAACCCCGACCCACATGAAAATACCCTCTTGAACGCGCATAACGAATAATATCCCAGGTAATTAAAAAATACGCATTGAAACCAAGCTCATTAATAACCTTTAATTCTTTCTCGACCCTCGCCTTAGCCTCCCGGTCCGAACGCGGATACCGATACCGCAACCCCTCATAAGCAAGCTTGGTCAAAAGTGCCAAATCATCCTCCGAACTCGACCCAAAAAGTACCCGATTTTTAGGCTGCTTAAAATCAAATTCAAACGAACAATCCGCCAAAATTCGGTCCGACTCCTCCAGTAAAAATGGGTAATCTTGGCAGTAATCTGCCAACTCTCCTTGCGTGTACATACGCTCATCTTCCTGAGCTTGTGCATCCACAGAAAGTTTACTCAGTAGCGTATTTTCATCGATTGAACGCAGCAGACGATGCATCGAAAAACCCCGCTTGTCCAAAAACGTAAAGGGCTGACACCAAACCGTCTTATCCCAATCCGTTTCCTTCCACAAACGATTGCGATCACTCGCCCGTACCCCCCAGCGCTCACGCTCACCTAAATTTTTGAGTTTTTTTTTACGAACCCAAGGAAAAATAGTCCACACATCCTCCCACTCCGGAGGACGCTCAGGCCAAGACTCCTCAGCCAATAAGTAAGTTGAGGCAAAAGCATTAATCTGCGACATGCCTTCGGCGTTCCGAGCGAGACATATATACATCAACGTATTTTTGTTTCTGAACTCCATCCCCACTACAGGTTTGATGCCTGCATCCCGACAAGCCTGAACAAAGTCGAAAACTCCGGAGGCTCGGTGAATATCCGTCAGTGCTAAGGTTTTTATCCCACGCAACACCGCCTCCGCCACCAATTGCTCAGGGGAGAGTGTTCCATAACGTAAACTATAATAGGAATGGCAATTTAAATACATGTTTACTCGTCCGTATTAGTGGCTAATCGATTCCTACGTTCTGAACTTCCCATTAACCCACTAGCCCTCAAAATCGAAAACTCTCCATAGCGATTTCGCAATTTGTCCATCGCCCCATACAAAGGAACCAATCGTGCTCCCTCATCAAAAATCTGCAACTGCTCCTGACCTTGCCATAGTTTTGAAAAGCGAACGCCAATAAGTCGGATCAATAAACGTCGATCATACAGTTTTTCAAAAAGCTCCTGAACCGCAGGAATCAGTCGGTGATCACTGGCCGAAGCAGGAATACTCATTTGCCGAGTATGAGTATCAAAATTCGAGTACCTTACCTTCACCGTCACACAAGCCGTGCATTGCCCAAGCTTCCGTAAATCATACGATAATTGTTCCGTCAAGGAACCCAAAATACGACGTAACAAAACCACATCCGTACTGTCCTGTTCAAAGGTGATTTCCTTCGACAAAGACTTCTGCTCAGAATAAGGAACTACAGGCCTCAAATCGATCCCATTAGCCCGCTCCCAAAGAACGGTCCCCGATTTCCCAAAAGTCTTTTCCAATATTTTCAAAGGCATCTGACTCAAAGTACCCACATGAACGATGCCCATATTGCGTAAGGTTTGAGAAGTAACCGCACCGATCATCGGAATCTTACCCACTGGCATAGGGGCCAAAAATGATTTTTCCTGACCCGCCAATACCTGAAATTCCCCCGCCGGTTTAACATGATTGGTCGCCACTTTTGACACCGTCTTATTGACCGATAGCCCAAAAGACATTTGCAAACCAACCTCCTTTTTTATCCGATCTCGAAGGTCTTGAGCAAAAGCATAAGAACCAAAAAAACGCTCCATACCCGTCATATCAAGGTAAAATTCGTCAATAGAAGCCTTTTCAACCAAAGGAGCTCTCCCCATAATTAGCGAGGTCACCGCCTCCGAATGTTGGGTATATGCATCAAAATCACCCCGCAAGACAATCGCATCCGGGCATAACTTCAACGCCATCTTCATGGGCATAGCCGAACGTACCCCAAATACCCGCGTCTCATAACTGCATGCCGCCACCACCCCACGGTCAGACATCCCACCCACAATGACCGGTTTTCCCACAAGCCTAGTATCCCGGAGACGCTCCACCGAAACAAAAAAGCTGTCCAAATCCATGTGCACAATGGCGCGTTCTTGCATAAAATTGGTAGATATTTGGGTATTTTGAATACCTTTCGTAACTTCGAAAAGATTATCAATAAAATTCAGCTACGAATTTTATCCATTTTAGTTTAATAAGCAAATCTTATGAGTACTT
>CANIYB010000167.1 GCA_947471105.1 Cytophagaceae bacterium | reverse complement strand
GCATGATTTGCTTTTTTTAGCGAAGACTTATCTTGCTCTAATTGTAATTTCAAAGCTTCTAGGTCTGCCACTTGGCCGCCCAATGCTTTAATTTCAGCTATTTTACTATCTAACTGAGTCGAAATAGAATCTAATTTAACTCGTGTATTAGCTAATTCAGTTGCTTTTTCTTCGATACTAGTTGCTTGCTCTTTGGTCAGTTGGTTCGACCTGAAATACAAGACTCCAAATACTGCAGTGAGTACAGCAAGGATGATGAGTGCAATCTTAGACGTGTTGTTATTTGATTCCATTATGTTTGTTTTATTTATTAAAGGGTTTGTTTAATTTATCGCAAATTACAATAATTAAATTTAAATTCATTTCTAAATGCCTTTTTGGTTAATTTGCGTAAATAAATAATGGAACATGCCTACCTATGATTTTATTGTAATTGGTTCCGGGATTGCGGGCTTATCGTACACCGCAAAAATTGCGCAGCACTTTCAGGATTTAAATCAGTCTGTTAAAATTGCAGTCATTACAAAAACGATTGCAGAGGAAACCAATACCAAATATGCACAAGGCGGAATTGCTGCTGTATGGGATCAGGATGATTCATTTGACAAGCATATCCAAGACACCATGGTCGCAGGTGATTTTATAAGTAATCAAAAGGTAGTTGAAATGGTTGTCAGGGAAGCTCCTGAACGTTTGAAGGAATTAATCTCTTATGGGACTGATTTTGATCGCCGAGCAGATGGGACTTTTGATTTAGTCAAAGAAGGGGGTCATTCAGATAAAAGAATTTTACATTACAAGGACTCAACGGGCAATGAAATTGAACGCGCACTTTTAGCCCAATTGAAGTCTTTTCCCTCCGTGGATTTTTTCACGCATTACTTTGCGGTTGATTTAATCACCCAACACCATTTAGGCGAAAAAGTAACGAAGGATACCCCTGACAAAAAATGTTTTGGGGTCTATGTGCTTAATTTAAAATCAAAAAAGGTAGAGACTTTTTTAGGCAAAACTACTTTGTTGGCCACCGGAGGAATCGGTCAGGTTTATCAATCCACGACTAATCCCAAGATTGCCACAGGAGATGGAATTGCGATGGCCTACCGAGCAAAGGCGTTTGTTCAAGGCATGGAATTTATACAATTTCATCCTACCGCATTATATAATCCAGGAAAGAAGCCCTCATTTTTAATTTCCGAGGCGGTACGAGGTCACGGAGGAATTCTGAAAAATTTGGATGGCTCCACTTTTATGGAGCGTTATGATGAGCGTTTGTCATTGGCACCCCGTGATATTGTCGCCCGGGCCATCGATTCAGAAATGAAAAAGCAGGGTAGCGACCATGTATTTTTGGATACAAGGCATATTCCTAAAGATGAAATTTTGCAACATTTTCCCATGATCTATCAGCATTGCTTAGATGAATTGGGAATAGACATGTCCACAGAAATGATTCCTGTAGTACCCGCTCAGCATTACCTTTGCGGGGGTATTATCGTGGATGAATTTAGCAGGACCAATATTCAACATTTATATGCCGCTGGGGAGTGTTCCTACACGGGACTTCATGGAGCAAACCGTTTGGCGTCAAATAGTTTATTAGAAGCCATTGTTTTTGCCCATCGGGCATTCCAAAAATCTATTGAAGAATTTGGGACCCAATCCCTACCTGAATCGATTCCAGCTTGGAATGACGAAGGCACGAAACATCCGGAAGAATTAGTTTTAGTGACAGAAATGGCACGTGAATTGGAATCCATTATGTCCAATTATGTGGGCATTGTGCGGACCGATCGCCGTTTGAAGCGGGCCTATGATCGCTTGGAATTAATCTATTTAGAGCATGAGGAGCTATATAAACAGTCTAGGATTACTGTTCCTTTATGCGAATTGAGAAATATGATCAATGTGGCTTATCTGATCATCAAGCATGCTCGCGCCCAAAGAGAAAACAAAGGCCTTCATTACAATTTAGATTTGATATAGCTTGACTTGTCAATTTTAAGGACTACATTTAATCGGTTCTATCCGCCATTCTTTACTATGTCACAATCGATTCGAGATGTAATCTCTCCTCTAAATATTCTTTCTAAATCTGAAATTCTGAACGTAAGTAAAAGTTTTAAGAGTGTCCAAATCAAGAAGGATGATTATTTGGTTAACGCGGGAGGGCATTTAGACCAATTGGTTTTTTTGAAAAAAGGAATCTTACGTAGCGGCACAAACCAAGATCAAGCATCAGATGTTTCCCAATCGAAAGACTTTACTTTTGAAGGCAATTTTTTGTTTTCAGGCAGCAGTCTTTTAACAAATAAACCATTTCCTCTTTCCATTCATGCCCTAATCGATTCCGAAATTTTAGTATTAACTCTAGGTGAATTGGAAGGGATTTATGAGAGTATTCCAGGATTTGTGGCCGTTTTGCGCCAACTAACACAGGATGAATTAGAAAAGCAGGAGAAGCTTATTAATCTAATTAAGATCCAATCTCCTCAAAAGCGTTATGAGTATTTCCAACGAAATTTTGCTTTACTGGCTTCCCAATTGCCCGAAGGCCAGTTGGGACATTTTCTGCAAATTCCATCCTCGGAGCTATCTAGAATCAGAAAAAAAATAAGTTTAGGCAGTACCTTTTAAGCATGACTTTTCAGGTAGGATACAATGACTTGCAAGCCTTTTTCAAAGTGATGATTGTTGGGTATTACGATATCGCAACTTCGTTTATGTGGCCTGATAAATTCTTCATAAGTAGGTTTGACATGGTATTTCCAACGGTACATGACATCCTGTAAATCGTAACCTCTTTCTTCATTATCGCGCTTAATGCGGCGCTTCAATTTAATCTTGTCTTGGGCGTCGATGAAGATTTTTAAATCTAAGAGCTTGGCAACTTCCGGAAAATGAAAAACGAAAATGCCCTCTACGACCAATATTTTTTTCGGATAAAAATGCAATAAATTGGGGATCTTATCTGAGTTGTTGAAGGTATATTCCTCTCGAGTAACTATTTCGCCTGACCTTAATTTTTCAACGTCAGCCGCAAAGGCCACGTCATCAATAGCTCCAGGCAAGTCAAAATTTTCAATCCCATTTTCATCTTTGGTTTGATGTTCCTTTGGGCGATAGTAATTGTCCTGAGATAATAAACAAATGTCATCTGTGTCGAATTGCTCCATTAAGCGAGTTAAAAAAAGGGTCTTTCCTGAGGCACTTCCTCCGGTAATCCCAATAATAAATGGACGGTTGTTGGTCGACATAATGAAATAGATTCAGATGCAAATTTGCGAAAATGATTTAAATTAAACTAAAGCTATATTTTCATTTTTTGAATAATAGATAAATAGCTTTTTCATCTTTTTGCTTTTTGTTGACCATTTCAAAACCAGCTTTAGACGTCATTGCAATTAACTCCTCGGTGAAGAATAATTTTTTCCCACAACCCTCATGAATGAGCGGAACTGATATGGATATTTCTTCTTCGATAAATAATTGACCCCCTTTTTTTAATATTCGAAAAGCCTCTTGCAATACTAAATCGATTTGTTTGAACTCATGTAAAGCATTGAAAATTAATACCCAATCGGCCATTTCACTAGCTAACGTTAACGCATGAACGTCTTCGTTTTTTACGAGAATGGTCGTTGTGTTTTTTGCGTTTGCCGTGTTTTCGAAATAAGAAATGGACTCGCCAACTTCCTCATTCGTCAGAATCTGAAAATCATGATCAACTAAAATTAACTGGCCAGCAGGCTGATGAATCACACAATTGATTTCCCACCAACCAGATCCACAACCTAAAGAAACGAGGGTATCGGAATTTTTCCAGGGCGTAAATTTTAAAAGTTCTTTCATTTGGGTATAAATTAATGGATAAATCATGAAGCATGGTATATTTGAAAATAATTATTTTACCATGGCAATATATATCGCACCAACCGCCTCAGTAATGGGCAGAGTTATTATTTCAAAAGATGTTTCTGTTTGGCATGGAGCTGTTATTCGGGCAGATGTGGAAGAGATTATTTTAGGGGAGGGCTGCAATGTTCAAGATAATGTTGTTTTACATGCCGACGAAGGGGATAAAACGATCATTGGCCCTCGGGTAACGATTGGCCATTCTGCGATTGTTCATGGTGCTACGGTAGGCGAAGGCTCCCTTATTGGGATGCATGCAACGATTCTAAATCGAGCTCAGATTGGCCGATTTTGTTTAATTGGCGCTCATGCATTGGTCACAGAAGGAATGACCATACCTGATTTTTCTATGGTGTTGGGTATGCCAGCTAAGGTAGTTAAGACACTTTCTGAGGATCAAATAAGCCGATTAAAAGAAGGGGCTGATCATTACATCATGATGGGGGAAAGACACGCCGCGGGCGAATTTCCCTTGCTCACACAAGCAGATTTTACGGAATGAAAGATCTCTTTTTGATTCGCCATGCGCATGCTGGACCCTATTTGCTTCCCGACGAAAGCCGTAAATTATCTACTAGGGGATTAGAAGAAGCTCAAGAGTTGAAACAGATTTTTATGAATAATAATTTCCCTGACGGTTTTTGGTATATCTCCAATACGAATAGAACGATTGAAACAGCTACTATTTTGATGGGAAACGTGCAAAAATTAGGAGATTCTATTGATGATTATTGGTACCACGCCACGGGTCCCCAATATGTGGAAAAAATAGTGACTAGTCCCCATGCTGTTATTTATTTGGTAGCCCATAATCCATCTATTTCCTACGCGGCATCCTATTTTTCTGGTGAAATGATTCAAATGGAAACCTCTTCATGTGTACATTTGCACTGGCCACAAGCAACAACATGGGATGAAATTATTAAAGGAAGCGCCATGGTCCATTTTATACATTAACGCTATGCAAAAAAATCGCCTAATTTTTCGTTGGATTTTTATCCTCTTTACACTCCTGATGATTGCGCTCGCTATTGATATGGCCCGAAATACAACAGCACCTTGGAATAAAAACAAAGCAAAAAAAGAGTAATTATTTACTCGATTAATGTCCTTTATTTCAAGCATTGAAGGCTATAAAACAGACTCGATATGCTTTAAATGATGGGTACAATGCCAAGCATAAATACCTAATACTCGATCTAAAGGATAAGTAATTCCTCGCTCTGGGTGAAAATATGTTCTAGTCCAATCCGATTCTTGTAGGGTATTCATTAAATAAACCCAGCGCTGATGCACAGATTTCACACCGGTGATGGACCATTCAATAGGAGCATCGTCGCCATCTGGCATGTGCGCCCAGTCATTTTCTGAATAGGGCATGATGGTTGGGTTATCCTCATTTAATGCTTTTTTAAATCGTATATAGCAATTCATGTGGCTATCAAACATGTGATGAATCACTTGGCGTGCCGTCCAGCCCCCTGGTCGGTATGCTTTTTTCAAGGTAGTTTCGGAAAGTTTTGATGCGACAATGGCCAACAAATCAGGAAATTCATCAATTGTCTTAATCCAGTTTTTTCTGATTTCAGGCGTGATGATTTCTGGGGCAGCAAATTTCCCAATCGGATATTGAAGTGGATTTAATTCCATGTGATTTATGCGTTTGTAAAAAAAGAAGTGATGTCTTTGGCGGCTTC
>CANIYB010000166.1 GCA_947471105.1 Cytophagaceae bacterium | reverse complement strand
CAAAAATTGCCTTCTTAGGCATGGCAATAGAAAATACTCGACTCTGGTCGTTGACTTGAACCCCATGGATTCCCTCAAAATTTTGCCCAATCCAAAAAATATTAGTGGACCTATCCAACTTCAAAGAATAAACGGAGCCCTCTATATGTGCCAAAACCTTCCCCACGTCAGGCTTCTGCAAATTCCATTCGACCACCCATCCATCCGAACCCGCCGAATAAATAAAATGAGGTTCCCTCCCCTCCTCTAAGGAATAAATGGGGGCTTTATGCCCTGAAAAAGTGTCAATTCTTTGTATTTCCAAGATTTTGACTCAACGAGTAAAATTTAAAAAAATAATTAATCACAAAAATGATAATTTTACAAGCAAATACATTCATTCATGCCTCAAATTTCATCCAAATCATTATTATTATCCTCCAGCTCAATGCAATGGATGATTTGGGAAATTACGGAGGACCTATCCTTTTTTCAAAGCTTTCCAGAAAATTGGACCACAAACAAGGATCATGAAATTGCCTCGCAAAAGAAATTAGAATCCTCAGCCGCTAGATTTTGTCTTTGGAGCTTATGCCAACAAATTTCTAAGGGTCCTTGGGATTTAAAAAAGGATGACAGAAATAGGCCCTATTTGGACCAATCAGATTATCACATCTCCTTAAGTCATTCATTTCCTTTTGTAGCTGCGGTCATTAGCCATAAAAAAATAGTCGGGATCGACCTTGAACGCTTTGGAAGAAATGTTGAAAAAATTGGTCCTCGATTTTTATCTTCGGAAGAGTGGAATCTTTGGCAAGATTCACATAGCGATTTAACAAAGGCTTGGACTTGTAAAGAGGCTATTTATAAGGCAATGGGCGTTCCAGGTTTAGCATTCCAACAAGACATCCAACTACCTCCGTTTGCTAACAATCCCTTTGAAATACGCGTAAGAGATAAAAAAATAACCGTTAGCACTGAAGTATTTGAAGATTTTGCGTGCTCAATCGCCACCGAAGACTAGTCGAGAGACGCAATTAAATCGGTCAATTCAGCCTTATAATCTTCATCGCCCGACTTCTCATAGGCCATGATTAAATTGCGCAGTACCCTGCGTATAATTTCTAAATTAGAACACGGATTGTAATAAATATCATTAGGTGTTAAGTTCAACTGAGCTAAATAATTGTCTATGTCCACTCGATTGAAAATCAAACCTTTGTTAAACACATTAATGTAAAACTGAATTTCTTTCTGCTTGTAGGTCAATACAAACAAATTAGGCAGGTTTACACCATAGATCGGGTAGCCCAACTTCTGAGCTATCCACATATAAATAACACAAAGGCTAATTGGATTTCCTTTTTTGGACTCTAAAACGACATTTAAAAATGAGTTATTAGCCGCATGGAAATTTTTTGTATTGGCGCCAAATTTCAATTGGTCAAAAATCACTCCATTCAATACCTTAACCTGGTCCATCGGATGTAAATTCTCCCTGATTTGTGGCCATACTTCAAAATACAACTGCTCCATTTCCTCTTTTAATGCCGCAAAAGAATAATCAGGAAAACGATACGTAGCAATGATCCACATTCCTTCCAATAAATCCATGGCCCCACTTTGTTTCCAATGCATCAACTTACTTTTCATGGATTCCAATTGGAAATCATGAATTAAGTTTTCGATTTTTACTTGTAAAATTGGATTCAAACTAAGATTTTCCCACTCAGATTCAAGAATTGGAATAATGGATGGGCCCAAGGTTCGAATCTTGTCCTCAACCATTTGAACAACTTCTTTATCAGAGTCGTCCATCAATTGAATCATCGCTTTAATCGCTGGCTCAGTCATTTTTGGAATAATTAATTCAAAAATATAGACTATTCGCATTAAATCAAAAAAGCTAACCTATAAGACCTCACAATAAATGTTTTAACGCATAATTTTTTTAAAGGGGAAAATCGACCTAAATTTGTTATTGATTTAATCTGAAAAGAAACAAATGAATATTTTAATTACTGGAGGCGCAGGATTTATAGGTTCTCATACCTATGTTGTCTTAAAAGAAAATGGGTTTAACCCCATTATCGTAGACAATTTCTCGAACTCCTCCATTCATGTGATTCAGAATTTAGAAACCATTTGTCAATCGCCCGTCGTATATTATCATTTGGATGTCAATGATCCGAAAACCTACGATCAAGTATTTAAAGAACATAAGATAGATGGGGTAATTCATTTTGCCGCGTCAAAAGCAGTCGGTGAATCCGTAGAAAATCCCCTAAAATATTATAAAAATAATGTGGCTTCCACCATTTTACTCTTAGAGAAAATGCTGGAATACAATATTAAAAATCTTGTTTTTTCAAGTTCCTGTACCGTTTATGGCCAACCTGCCGAACTTCCAGTGACTGAAAAATCACCCGTCCAAATAGCTATTTCCCCTTACGGAAATACCAAACAGATGTGTGAAGAGATTATTGCGGATACGACGCAAGCGTCCAACGATTTGAAAGCCATTTCGCTTCGCTACTTTAACCCCATTGGTGCTCATAAAAGTGCATTAATCGGCGAATTACCCCTAGGTCCGCCAGCCAATTTAATTCCTTTTTTAACGCAATCCGTAGCGGGATTAAGAGGTCCACTACAGGTTTTTGGAACGGATTATCCTACCTCAGATGGTTCAGCGGTCAGAGATTATATTCATGTTTGTGACTTAGCTGAGGCACATGTGAAAGCATTGCAACACCTTATAGATCAAAAAGATGCCGCTTCTTACTATGATTTTTTCAACATAGGTACCGGCGATGGAACTTCCGTTTTACAAATCATAAATGCATTTGAAAAGACTACTGGAGAAAAAGTCAATTATGAATTAAAACCTCGGAGGTCAGGCGATATAACCGCTGTTTATGCGGCCATTGGTAAATCAAAAGATGTATTAGGTTGGCAGTCAAAAAGAAGTTTAGAAGAATCCTTACAAGATGCATGGGCTTGGCAAAAAGCCTTATTATAAGTATATGAAAAAAATTGTAATCACTGGAGGCGCAGGTTTTATTGGCTCACATGTCGTTCGTTTATTTGTCAATAAATACCCTGAATATCAAATCTATAACCTAGATGCACTTACGTATGCTGGGAATTTGGCCAATAATGAAGATGTAGCCACAGCTGCCAACTACCATTTTATCAAAGCTGATATCACAGATGCTGAGGAAATAGACCAACTTTTTGCCACCTATAAATTTGACGGAGTATTGCATTTAGCTGCAGAATCGCATGTCGACAGATCCATTACGGATCCATTGGCCTTCGTAAAAACGAATGTTTTGGGCACAGCTAATCTTTTGCAAGCAGCCAAAAAGCATTGGAATGGCCAATATGAAGGAAAACGATTTTACCACATCTCCACAGATGAGGTGTATGGTGAATTGCATAATCCCGATGAGTTTTTTCTTGAAACCACTCCTTATGATCCTAGATCGCCTTATTCTGCCTCAAAAGCAAGTTCAGATCATTTCGTAAGAGCCTTCCATGAGACGTATGGCTTGCCTACAGTCATCACCAATTGTTCCAATAACTATGGACCTAATCACTTTCCAGAAAAATTAATCCCTTTAATGATTCATAATATCATGCACAATAAACCTTTGCCAGTGTATGGAAAAGGCGAAAACGTGCGAGATTGGCTGTATGTTATTGACCACGCAAGGGCGATTGACACCGTATTTCATGAGGGTAAAATAGGCGAAACCTATAATATTGGTGGATTTAATGAGTGGAAAAACATCGATCTAGTTCATCTTTTATGTAAAATCATGGATGAAAAATTAGGTAGACCAGAAGGCACGTCGACCCAATTAATCACGTATATTACTGACCGCGCCGGACATGATTTACGCTACGCGATTGATGCGAATAAAATCATGAAAGAGCTGGGTTGGCAGCCTTCACTCCAATTTGCAGAAGGTTTAGAAAAAACCGTAGATTGGTATTTGAACAACGAAAAATGGCTTAATGAAGTCACTTCAGGTGACTATCAAAAATATTATACAAACATGTATCAAGGCAGATAACTATGAAAGGTATCATTTTGGCTGGTGGATCCGGCACTCGACTTCATCCATTAACATTAGCCGTAAGTAAGCAATTAATGCCTATTTACGACAAACCCATGATTTATTATCCGCTTTCGATTCTGATGCTCGCGGGAATTAAAGAGATTTTGATCATTTCAACGCCACATGATTTACCCAATTTTGAGAAATTATTGGGTGATGGAAGCAGTTTAGGTTGCCGTTTTGAATATGCAGCCCAACCTGAACCCAATGGACTTGCTCAAGCATTTGTGATCGGCGAAAAATTCATTGGAAAAGACAAGGTAGCTTTGGTATTAGGTGATAACATTTTTTATGGCTCAGGATTAAGTAAATTATTGCAGGCCAACAATGACCCAATTGGTGGAGTAGTTTATGCCTATTCAGTGAATGACCCAGAAAGATATGGTGTGGTAGAGTTTAATTCAGAAAACAAAGTCATCTCCATAGAAGAGAAGCCCACAAACCCTAAGTCCAATTATGCGGTTCCTGGACTTTATTTTTATGATAACGATGTAGTAGAAATTGCCAAAAACATCGCTCCCTCCCCTCGAGGTGAATATGAAATTACGGATGTCAATAAAGAATATTTAAAGCGCGGAAAACTGTCTGTAGGCATCTTAAACCGAGGAACTGCTTGGCTAGATACTGGGACTTTTGCCTCATTAATGCAAGCAGGCCAATTTGTCCAAGTGATTGAAGAAAGACAAGGGATGAAAATCGGTTGCATCGAAGAAGTCGCTTATCGAATGGGTTACATTAACGCAGACCAATTACGATCCATTGCAAAGCCACTCGTTAAAAGTGGATATGGGCAATATTTACTCAATATTTTATCCTAGGAAAAACCCTGCAATTAGTGCCATCATAAAAAGAATGATGGAGGGCAAACGCGTATATTGAGCCAATAAAAATGTGGAGAATATGACGCAAAAAGCAATCCAATCACCATTTATCATCATTGGATTCAAAAAAGCATAACCTGCGACTCCTGTTAAACCAACAGAGGCAGCCTGAATTCCAGCTAAAGAAGCCCTAATAAATCGATATTGTTTGAGTTGGCTCCAAATTCGGAAAACAAAAAATATCATAAAAGTACCTGGCAAAAACACTCCTAAAGCTCCAATGGCACTGCCGGATAATTGGCCTATCGTCCCATAGTCTTTCATTAATAAAACTCCCAAATAAGACGTAAGTGCAAAAACGGGTCCTGGCAATGATTGCGATAATGCCATTCCAGTCAAAAAATCATCTGAAGAAATCAAGTGCTTAAATTCCACAAATTCAGTAAAAAGAACGGGGGCTAGCACTTGGCCACCGCCAAAAACCAAACTCCCATTTCGGTAAAAGTTTTCAAAAATACGGATAGGAAAATAATCCGTAAAATGACCTAGCAAGGCTAAAAGCACGAGAAAGCCCCAGTACAAGTGAAAATTAGCCCATGGAATCACCATCTTATGCTTATTCTGCCTTGGGAATAATTTGTAATTAAAGGATGAAATAACGCCCCCCAGTACAATAACCAAGGGAAAAATAAAAGGATT
>CANIYB010000165.1 GCA_947471105.1 Cytophagaceae bacterium | reverse complement strand
CAATGAAGAAAAAACAACCAATTAACGCAACCTATGGAATTTTACTATTCCTATTGCTTACGTGGCAGCCGAGTCACTCCCAAATTTTGGCCATGGTTCAGCAAACTAAACAAGCTGAAACGTCCAAAAGTGATTCAAAAAAGGCACTAGGATCAATTTTAGTTGACCTTGAGGGGATTTACCGAGCCAATATATTTTTTGAACTAAATACGGTTGAAAATATATTTGTAAATCCTAAAATCATCAGTTCGGGATTAAGTCTGGAGGAAAATTTAGAAAATATTTTGAAGCCATTGGGTTTAACGTATAAGAAGAACAACAAAACATCTTATACCATTACCATTGACAATATTTATAAAAAAACGAGTACCATAAATTATGCTCCGACAATTATTAATGAATCAGAACAGAAATTAGGGCCTCAAGTAAAAGGAAGAGTTCTTGATGAAAATGGAAGTGGCTTACCTGGCCTAAGTATCTTAATCAAGGGTACAAATCGGGGAACATCGACGGATATCAATGGTTCATTTCAACTAGAGATTCCAACTTCAGAAACCGTTTTAATTTTTAAATATTTAGGATATGAGACCAAAGAAATCACCGTTGGCAATCAAACTAATTTAGAAATTTCCTTAAAGCCTGAAAATAAATCATTGACAGAAGTAGTTGTCACTGCGTTAGGTATAAAAAAGCAATCTAAAAGTGTGGGATATGCGACTGCTTCCGTTAGCACGGATGATATGACTTTAAATAGGACTGCCAATTTTATGAATGCCCTTCAGGGAAAAATGGCTGGTGTCAATATTACACCACTAGGTTCAGGACCTGGGGGAACAAGTAAAATTAGAATAAGGGGTCAATCTTCTTTTGGGGGAAACAACTCCCCTTTAATTGTCGTAAATGGCGTGCCTATTGACAATACAAATAATGGAGCAAGGGGAGACGTATCGGAAAAAGGATCCAATAGGACTTCAGATGGAGGAGATGGTTTAAGTAGTATTAACCCTGACGATATCGAAGCAATGACCGTTTTAAAGGGTGCAGCTGCATCCGCATTATATGGATCTCGCGCTAAGGATGGTGTAATTATGATTACAACAAAAACTAGAAGTAAGGGAAATGGCATTTCCTTAGCTTATAACTCAAATTTTACTTCGGAAACACCCTTAGATTATACAGATTACCAATATGAATATGGACAGGGCGAAAATGGAATAAGGCCTACAACCCCATTCCCCACGTCTGGGCAGTGGAGTTTTGGAGAGAAATTCCAACCTGGTATGACACAAGTATTATTTGATGGAGTTACATTGCCATATGAGCCACAAAGAAATCAAATATCCCAGTTTTACAGACAAGGTTACACTTGGACAAATACCCTAACGCTAACTTCCGGTGGGGAGAATGGCGGATTTAGTCTTTCGGTTGCGAATCTAGATAATCGCACAATTTTACAAAATTCAGGATATGATAGAAAAACGATAAATCTGGGATTTACCCAAACATTATCTAAAAGATTAACGATATCTGGGAATATAAATTATTCCAACGAATACAGAAAAAACCCACCTAATATTGCGGAACAAGATTATAGTCCTGTAATTATTTTTAATATGGCGAATTCAATGCCATTAAGTGCGTTAGAAAAATACGCAGAAGACGCTAATGGAAATGAAACAGTGTGGTCACGTTTTACGAATAGAACCAATCCATACTTTGCATTAAAAAGGTTTGATAACATTAATAATGATCGAATTTTCGGAAATCTTACGGCCAAATTCAACTTTACAAATTGGCTATTTATTCAAGGTCGATTAGGTCAAGATTATTACTCCAGAGAGCAAGATTATAATTTACCCACGGGAACACAAAGACAAGTTGCGGCACCTGCAGGATTTGTTAATGGTCAATTTGTACAAGATTCCAGAAATGTCAGAGAGTTAAATATGGACTTTTTGTTAGGAGCCAACAAAACCTTTGGTTCTTTCGGGGTTAATTTAAATGTAGGGGGGAATCAAATGTATAGAAGGATAAGTCGTCACAATGTATTTGTTCAAGATTTTTATACCCGTGATTTGTATACGATTGGGAATGGTAGACAAAAAGATGCTACATATGATTTTTCTGAGCGCCAAGTGAATTCCTTATACGGATCGGCGGAAGTATCATATAAAGATTATTTATTCTTAAGTGGAACCGTTAGAAATGACTGGTTTTCAACCTTATCACCAGAAAATCGCAGTATACTTTATCCTTCAGTTACGACAAGTTTTGTCTTTTCTCAAGCTTTTGCAAGTGCGCTTCCTGAATGGATAACTTTTGGAAAAATAAGAGCTGCCTATGCTGAGGTGGGTAGTGACACCGACGTTTCGCCATATGCAAACAATTTGTTTTATGGGATAAATGCACAGCAATTTCCTTCTCCAAGTGGTGCTTCGCAACCGTTGGCCAATATAAATGGATCTACGGTGCCTAATGCAAATTTAAGACCCATGCGAGTATCTGAAAAAGAAGTGGGTTTAGAATTGAAATTATTTAATAATGCAGTTGGACTAGATTTAACCTATTATGATAAACTTTCTTCTGATCAAATTTTAAGAGCTCAAACCTCCAATGCTGGGGGTTACTTGTCTCAATTAATCAACGTGGGACAAAGTCGAAACCAAGGGGTTGAAATGCTAGTTTCATTAAGTCCAATTAAATCTCAAAATTTCAATTGGAACTTAGTTTTAAATGCGGCTTACAATAAAACAGAAGTATTAAACTTAGGGAGCGATGTAAGTAATAATATGATTACAGTGGGTACGGCCGATTTCTCAGGTGAACTAAGACAGGTCGTTGGGAAACCGATGGGGCAACTGTATGGATTTGGTTACATGCGTGATGCGCAAGGAAGACAAATTTTTGATATTGGAAATGGTAGACCTTTAAGAACAACGGATCAAATAGCCTTTGGATCTGCCATTCCAGTATGGGTGGGAGGAATAACGAATAGTTTTTCAATTAAAGGAGTAGAAGTTTCATTTTTAATTGATTTTAAGCTGGGTCATAAAATGATTTCAGGGACAAACCATAATGCTTGGAGGCATGGTTTATCAAAAGAGACACTCGTAGGTAGAGATGTAAACTATGTGATTGGGGATGGAGTAAATCTTAATGGTCAAGTTAACGCAACTAAATCAGGAGTTCAAGCCTATTATGAAACGGTTAGGTCTCAAAATATTGCAGAACAATTTGTATATGATGCGGGATATTGGCAATTACGTCAAATTATGATTGGATATGATTTTTCTAAATTTTTATCTAAAAAAACTCCATTCATCAAAGGGCTTAGATTAAATGCAGTGGCAAATAATGTGGCTGTTATACAAAAATGGGTCCCTAATATACATCCTGAGCAATTTGGTTTCCCTTCTGATAATTTGGTTGGCTTAGAAGCTACAGGTTTACCCATCACGAGAAATATCGGTTTTAACCTTAATTTGAAATTTTAAATCGACACATTCTTTAAAAAAATCAATATATAAACTTCAATAAAATGAAAAATATACTAATTAGTTCTTTGATTCTTCTAGCCTTAATTGGTTTAGAAAGTTGCGATAAAGGATTTGACAAAATGAATGTTAATCCAATAGCACTTACAGCTGTGGAGCCTGCTTATCAATTAAATACCACGATTGTTAATACGGCACCTAGCTACGGGAATTTAAGCTATGAAACGACCATCGTAAAACAAATGATTACTCCGTTTAGTGGACAGGGATCTGCGGCCAACTTTAATCAAGATAATAGATCAGTAGCCTCTGGAAACTGGAACTCTTTATACCAAAATAACATAAAAGAGTTAACCGATGTAATCGTGAAAACAAAAGATCTTCCTGCAAAATCTAATCTATATAATATGGCCAGAATTTGGAAAGCCTATTCATTTATGATTTTAACAGATACCTATGGAGATATTCCCTATTCACAAGCAGGAAAAAATTATTTAGAAGGCATTAGTGCTCCTATATACGATACACAAGAGTCTGTATATTCGGCTATTTTAACTGAATTGGAATCTGCCTCAGCAGCACTAGATGCGACAAAAGCAAAAGTAAGTAGTGACTTGTTATATGATGGTGATGTGACAAAATGGAAAAGATTTGGATTCTCTTTATTATTAAGAGCTTCTATGCGATTATCAAAAGTTAATCCAGCGAAATCTGCTGAATACGTTACCAAAGCGATAGCTGGGGGTCTTATGCAGTCAAATGCCGACAATGCAATCATACGCCATAATTCAAACTTTTCGAATCCAATTGGTTCCCAACTAAACGGAGGTCAATCTGCATTTTTTTACTTGGCTGAAGATTTTGTCGATTTTCTAAAGAAAACAAATGACCCTAGATTAGAAGCTATCGCGGTTAGGTATGTTGGCGCAACCAGTGGAGCCCAACAAATTGAGTCAAAAGCAAATAGAACCAAAGATGTACAAATTGGAGCACCCTTAGGATTTGACAATACGACTATTACTACAGCAGTTAAAGAAAAGAAATTAGCTAGTTTATGGGATTATAGCCAATTAGACCGTACAAGAGTGGGGGGATTAAATGCTCCTAGTTTTTTAGTTACCTATTCAGAGACCCAACTTTTGTTAGCTGAAGCTGTTCACAGAAAGTGGGCTACAGGAACGACGGCAACTTTATATTCAAGTGGAATTAAAGCCCATATGCAACAATTTGCATCGTATGGTGCTACTTCAACTATTTCTGATGCTGCAATTAATGCCTATTTACTTTCAAACCCACTGACCGTTGGAAATGAATTAGAAGATATCAATACACAATATTGGATATCATCATTTTTAGTTGGCCCTGAGTCGTGGGCGAATTTTAGACGAAGTGGATACCCTGTGTTAAAACCAAATGCTTACCCAGGAAGTGATCTAAAAACAGAACCCTTTATTCGTAGGTTAACATACGTAGACGCAGAACTTAATGTAAACAAAGCCAATGTTCTAAAAGCTATTGAGCGACAAGGGGCAAATACAATGGATACAAGAGTCTGGTGGGATAAAAAATAGTTTTGATTCCTACTATGCAAAGTCTTAAAAAACGAGTGTTACATGGGGAAACCCTTCATGGTTGTTGGTTAAATTTAGGAAGTCCGCTGACCGCAGAAATTGTTGGTTTATCTGGTTTCGATTGGGTACTTATCGACTTAGAGCATGGCGCTGGGACTGAAATCAGCACTTTGGCCCAATTGCAAGCTTTAAAAAGTACGCAGGCTATTCCAATAGTCCGAGTGGAAAGCAATGAGGCCCCAAGAATTGGGCGGGTATTGGATATGGGCGCCATGGGTGTGATGTGTCCCAAAATAAACGATGCTCAAGAAGCTCAAAAGGCAATAAACGGTCTTTTATATCCGCCCAATGGAAACAGAGGTGTGGCAAAAATGGTCAGAGCCACTGAATTTGGCCTAAAATTTCAATCCTATTATGATTCATCTACCGAGGAATTATTGGGAATTGTTCAAATTGAAACCTCAGCAGCTTTAGAAAATGTGGAAGAAATTGCAGCGGTCAATGGAGTAGATATACTATTTATTGGGCCTGCTGATTTAACCATGGAACTGGGGATTTTTGGACAATTCGACCATCCCAAAT
>CANIYB010000164.1 GCA_947471105.1 Cytophagaceae bacterium | reverse complement strand
AATGGGTTTTTCATTTTCCCAGTGGAAATAGGTTTGGGGAGTTTTACCAAACTCTTCCGTGTAAAAAAAGCCAAGGGCAAAAGAGCCATCTGAAAGAGGTTTTTTCCAGACTTGTACCCCGTTTTTTTCAAGCACGAGTCGAGCAGAAATTCCTAAGGGATCTTGGTTGACCTCAATAATTTCATCATTGGTCAATAAGCCTAAGGTAAAATCATCTAATTGCTCGATTGGACAGCCAATCAAAAGGGGTGCGGCCAATAAACTAAAAATGCTGACATGGCTATATTGTTCGTCGGGGGTCAATCGGGTGGGATGCATGTCCGTTCCCGTGGTTACGTTTCCAATGATCATCATGTCTGGATCAAGCCAGTGACCATGGCCGCCGTAAGGAGCCCATTTGTCTAATGTAAAGGCTGAAATATACAGGGAAGTCCAGCTATCGCGAATATCTGGCCCTGTCCGAAATGAGTTGGTCAGTTTAGCCCAGTCAGCAGCATTAGAAAAAGGAGCGGAGTTCGAAATACTAAAGTGTATGTCGCGACCTGATTTTAATAAGGCTTGTTGCATTCGGATGGTGGAAGGCACCTCGATGCGCCAGTCGTATTTTAAATAATCGATTCCCCAGTCGGCCCATTGTTTCGCATCATTTTCATCAAATTTATGTGTGCCCACAAATCTCCAGGCGCGTTTATTGTTCTTGATGGAATCAGGTAGAATGCCCGTCGGAATAGGGGAGCTGCCCCCCACATAACCCGCATAAGTTGTGATGAAAGGGCTAGAATAGAGACCTACTTTAAGGCCCATGCTATGAACGGAATCTACCATAGCCGCGAAAGACGGAAATTTTTCATTGGCTTGAATGCCATTGTATTTTCCACCGCGGCTTCCTTGCCACGCATCGTCGATGTTGATATAAGCCCAACCGTGATCCCTGAGTCCTTTGTTGACCATCGCCTTTGCGGAGGCCATGACTTTTCCTTGGTCGATGAGTCGGGCCCAGGAATTCCATCCGTTCCAACCAATAGGTGGCGTGAGCGAAATGGTATCACCAATTTTTATTTCGAGGGTTTTTTTCGCAATCCCTAAGGCATTTTTTGCCTGCAATGTGACTTTATAATTGCCTTTTTGGTTTATTTTTCCCGTGATAATACCTGTTTTCTTATCTAAGGAAAGGGAGTTGGGAAGGTTGCTTGCTTGGAATTCCATAGGTTTTTGGCCTGAGGCAAAAATGGTATAGAATACAGGATTTCCTGGAGTTGCGCCATAAAGAGCGGGGGAATTAATCCGTGGCTTTGGACTTGCCGGAGGGGTTAAAATGTATTTATTGCCAGCATTGGGAATTTTTTCTGGAATAAAGCCTTTGGTTAATGTGATTTTTGGATCAGCCCAATCGCCTAAATTTTTAGGATATCCACTACCTCTTCCTGTGACTAAAAGCCCAAGCCTTTGAATTCCTTTTAGGTCTACTTCAACAAAAATGGATGGATCGCCTTGGATCATTTCGGGGCTTTGGTATAAAATATTTCCATCACCTAAAATGAAAAAAGTGAGGGGAATGAGTTTATTTGCTTTATCATCAGCTCCTATGATGCAGGAAAAAGAAGTGGCTTGGCCTTTGATGTAAAAAGGTATAACGCTGGTGGATTCTACCCCGATTCCGTGTTTATAATGCTTCCGATTAATGAGCATGGAATCGCCGCGCATATTGGTTTTGGTTACTACGCTTTGAATGCCTTCCGAATATTTTTTGACATCTAAATCATCCAGATAGATGGTCGATGTATTTTGTGCTTGTAAGGTGTTAATTCCTAGAAATAGGATGAGTACTATATTTTTCATGCAATAGGTTTAGATGACAAAAATATCGTTTTTAAGCTAGAAAATTCCATATAATTTTGATAAATTGATTCGGATGAAATATTCGATTTACCTATTTACGATACTTTTTTTAACGATTTCACTCAGCGTAGAAGCCCAGCAAAGGTTTTCGGTCGCGGGCAGAATCATTGAAAATAATCTAGAAGGCGCTCCCATTCCATTTGCCCACGTGTATTTAAATGGTACATCGATTGGGACTCAAGCGGATGTGAATGGCCGATTTGTACTCAAAAACATTCCCAAAGGCATTTATAAATTCTCTATATCGATGGTCGGGTTTAAGACATTGATGAAGTTGACAAGCATCGATTCCGACCTAAAAAACCTCGTTGAGCGCTTAGATGAAAATGTGACGGATTTAGTAGAAGTTCGGGTAAAAGGGAAAAAGGATAAGGTGTGGAATAAATCGATCAGGGATTTTGAAAATGAATTTTTAGGTCGGGATATTTCTAGGAGCGAGATTCAAATCATGAACCGAGAGGTCATCGATGTGGATTATGACAAAGCGAAAAAGGTATTGACCGCTAAAGCTGAGCAACCCTTGATGATCGAAAATCGCAATTTGGGTTATTTATATCGAGGCTTTTTGGTTGAATTTCAAAAAGGGATTAGCCGCATGAGTTTTAAAGCAAGTGGCTATTTTGAATCCTTAAAACCCAGTTCTCCTAAACAGCAGAAGCGCTGGGAATCCAATCGGAGGGAGGTTTTTCAGGGATCCATCAAACATTTTTTATGGGCATTGTATCGAAATAGATTGACCGAAGAGGGCTTTTATGCCTATTATTTTAAGGATCGTAAGTATATGGGCGTTGTACCTGAATTCAAAGCAGATGAAGTGGTTAGGCCCACCAGTGATTCAACTGTTTTTTTGTTGGAATTAAAAGGGATGTTATCGGTTGATTACAATTATAATTTTAGGCAAAGTTCCAAAGTCATGCCTGTTTCACAGATTTTTTTTAATCAATATGGAGAATTGATTGATCCATATTCGGTGGAATTGTATGGTAAAATGTCAGAAAATCGAATGGGAAAAGAATTGCCTTCGGATTATATCTATGAACCGAAGGATTGATTTTAAAATTTAAATCTGATATTTGCACCGATGAAGCAAATTATCATATTCTTTTTACTGTCCATTGGCATTTCATTTGTAGGTTTAAATGAATTGCCTTCATCCAATAGGCAGGATCATAAGGTTTCATTTAAACAACATAAAAATACACCTGAAAAGTTTTTGGAATCTATTGAGTTAGAATTCCAGGAGGATATTTCAGACGAACATTCAGGCGATTCGGTTGAAGCCCCACATTTTTTGGGATTAAATTCCTTTTTTACATCGCTTTTGACGCCTAGTCATTTCTTATTTCCCAGTCGGTCATTGACCATCCAGCTGTTCAAGCTATTCCATAATTACAGAATATAGTCGGCATTATGTTAGGGCTTTTCAAAGGCCGAAAATAATGATTGAAACACATTTACCACTCGACTAATTTCTTTGTAATGAAAAATTCGTACAAACTTTTATTTGTATTTTTACTGATTTCCACATGGCCTGTTTTGGCCCAACAGAATTTTTTTAATGTCCCAAGTTCAGATATAACTCCCGCTAAGAAGATATTTTTTCAACAACAAATTAATGTTGTTCCCTCTGCTTTGCAATCTGGTACTACTTTATGTTATGGCTTAGGAAAAAATTATGAGGTTGGGGTTAATTTTATTGGTCTTACCTATGAGCATGAAAAAAACTTATTCCCTACATCTTCGGTAGCTCCTTTTGCACCATTTTTTGTATTCAATGCGCAAAAGAAATTTGAAATAAATGAATCTTTTTCCGTTGGGAATGGGGGCCAATTTGGTTTTACTAGCAATATGAATCATGGCATATATTTATATTCAAATGGAATATATAAAATAGAAAAGTCAGGCACTAAAATTGTCGCTGGACTTTATTACACCTCGGATGGATATTTTGGAGCTGAGAGTAGGAATTTTTTCGAAAATGATACTTTTCGTAAAATTGGTTTACAGGCAGGCATTGAACAAAATCTTTGGAAAGAAAAGCTTTTATTTCAGGCCGACTTTATCAGCGGAAAGCATGCTTTAGGGGAGCTCGTTTTAGGGGGAGCTTACTTTATTTCAGAACATTGGATTTTATCTGCGGGTTTACAGATCCCTACATTTCAAAGTAAATCGACTAATGCCTTTGTTTTTGAATTAACTTTTGTACCGAGCGCACATTAAAATAGATCTGTGGGGAAGATTTTAGTTCCCCACATTTTTACCTGCAATATACCCTGTGGTCCAGGCGGATTGGAAATTGAATCCACCCGTTATGCCATCGATGTCCATGACTTCTCCGGCAAAAAACAATCCAGGATGGATTTTACTTTGCATCGTATTGACATCGATTTCTTGTAAGTCCACTCCTCCAGCAGTGACAAATTCTTCCTTAAACGTTGTTTTTCCTTGGACGACATAGCGGTCGTTCAATAGCGTGTTTACAAGTTTGTTGGTATTTTTTGCGCCTAAATCATTCCACCTGGTGGTTGGATTAATTTCATTTTTTTCCAATAAAAAGAGCCAAAGTCTATTCGGTATCTCAAAGGGATTAAGATTTGAAATCATTTTAGAACCATGTGCGCTGATGGTTTTACCTAAGCTTTCACGAAGTGTATTTTCTTTCGTTTCATGTAGCCAGTTCACTAAAATACTGAACTCGTAATTTGATTCAGCTAGTATGCGCGCTCCCCAAGCAGATAGTTGTAGGATGGCTGGTCCGCTCATGCCCCAATGGGTAACCAACAATGGGCCTTTGCCTACAAGTTTTTGACCTTCTATTCGAACCACAGCCTGCTCTACCACAATACCCATCAGTTCACGAATGGGTTCTTTAGGCATGTTGAAGGTAAATAAGGAAGGGATCGGTGGAACAATATTATGGTTTAAATCAGCTAGCCAAGAAAATCCCGTTAGTTTAGGTTGGCCACCAATCGTGACAATCACCCGGTCTACTTTTTCAGTCACATCTTTATAGGCAATTTCAAACCCATTTTCTAAGGGTGTTATTTGGTCTATGGCACGCAAAGTCCACAATTCAACCCCTAAGGTTTTTGCTTCTTTCCACAGGCAATCAATGATGCTTTGAGATTCATTTGATAAGGGAAAAACGCAAAGGTCTGGGTAGGTTTTCAATGGAACACCTCTATTTTCAAACCATTCCATGGTCGCTTTTGTGTCAAATTGTTCAAAAGCTTTTCGCAAGAATTTCTCACCTCTGGGATATTTTTCGGATAGCAATCGGTGATTTGATAAAGCGTTTGTGACATTGCAACGCCCACCTCCTGAGATTTTCACTTTCCCTAAAAACTTAGACGTTTTCTCAAATACCCGAACATGTGCTTGTGGAAAGTGTTTTTTTGCTGAAATGGCGGCAAAAAATCCGGCAGCTCCTCCTCCTAAAATGACTATTTCCAATGTGTATTTGCTAGTGTTAGGCAAAAATCATGAACAATTAGGGGAAAAGAAATTATTTGAGCGATTAAATTTTATTTATTTCCCCACCTTAGCCGCAATCATCTTAATCACATCTTCATCATTCCATTCTTGGCAATGTCCTGCCATGGCTGTAAAGGATATGTGCGCATCTGATTTTGGGTTCGTTGTCTTGTCAATAAACTCCTTGAAAAATCTCGTTGATACGTTTGAGAAAAGCCCATCACAATCCCCCGACCATATCCATAATTTACCTTGTAATTTGGGACCGATCGTTGGCCAGTTGGCCGATAAATATTTCTTCAAATCATATTTTTCCCATTGCTT
>CANIYB010000163.1 GCA_947471105.1 Cytophagaceae bacterium | reverse complement strand
CGCTCCAACAGCAAGGTTTTTTGATCTATCAGTTTTTTGATCATGAAAATCATACAACTCCTTATATGACTGGAAGTTATTTAGGGAGTAAAAAAATTGTCAATGTAGCGGCAGGCATGATTTTTCAACCCAATGCCATGTGGACGAAAAGCGTTAATGGAGATACTTTGTATCAAGACATGAAGCATTTTGCCCTAGAAACATTTGTAGACATTCCTTTAGATAAATCTAGACATAGCGCACTATCAGCCTATTTAGGCTATTTCAATACCAATTATGGAACCCGTTATTTGCGCTATAATGGAGTGATGAATCCGGCAACAGGCACAACATTAACGGCCAACAATTCCATTAGTGGACAAGGGTCGGTATATGGAAATAGCTATCCGATGTTTGGAACGGGGCATGTTGTTTACACGCAAGTTGGGTATTTACTACCATCCAAAACAGCCAATATGGCCAACCGAATCATGCCTTATGGAGCGGCGACCATCGCTTCTTATGATCGCCTTGGTGGGAATCCTTCGACTACGATTAATGTAGGAGTCAACTATTATTTGCAAGGAAACAAATCTAAACTAAGCCTCGATTATCAAAATCGGCCTAGCTTTGAAACCAAAAATGGCGAGGTGATTTCAGGCCAAAGATTAAGCACACTGACCCTTCAATTTCAATTATTTATTTAAACTTTGTTTGCATCATTCAAATAAAAAACACCCAAAAATCAGCTAATTTTTGGGTGTTTTTTTAACGTAGTATTGTAAATTTTAAAGCCAATAAATAAGGCGAAAAATTCGAAAATATTGAACCAAAATAAAAATCGTACCTCATTGAATAATCTGTCTTTTTTCAAGCACGTGCTTTGTGTTCCTCTACAGGCTTAACAAATCGTCACCACTTCAATGCCTAAAATCTGTCCCAGTTTTTCAATTTTATTTCCAATATGTCCAATTCCAATCGCACAATGATGGGCAGGTCCTTGTTTCGACCATTCGTTCATAAATCGTTTCGCACCTATGGGAAAACGATACCGGCTATTGGTATTGCCTATTTCGAGAATGGGGCCCTCAACGGATTCCCCTTGAGCGACTAAAAGAAATACTTCGTTTTTCCCTTCCACCACAGAAAGCAAGGTGACTGGGCCATGTTTTACTGTCATTTGAATCGATAATCCTTTGCCGGGCTTTCCGTGATACATAGGAAGCGGAACTAAGCCTACTGGACCCTCTGCAATGGCAAAATGCGCTGGACCATCATGGCCAAGCAGTATGACATCATCCTTGAAATCCATTAAGTAAAATTCTGAGAAAGAACCCCCGGCTCCAAATTCAGCCATGATTTTCATTGCTTGCGCATTCTTCACTTCACATTCCCCTGCTATGGGAATATTTCGACCGGTCAACAAGGTATTTCCGGCAATAACGGAGGTGACTATATTTTCATATTCATTGCCACTTTCACCTTCATAATAATAAGCCATTGAGCCTAGATGATGATTTTCTATCAACTTATCTAAGGCCACTGACGTTTTTGCCGCACGCTCAATTTCATACGCTTCGCACTCGGGCGACACATCAAACGTATGATGAAACTCCAAAATTTTAGCTTCCACCTCAATGTCAGTTACCTCATCTCGGCATTTTTTCAATTCACACATTTCCAGCATTTCAATATGAGTTCCAAATACGGCGGATTGTTTTGTTAAATCTGTGTAAACATCAAGCATGCCACCATAATAATGACCCAAAATTCCTAAGCGATTATGTCGCATAGCGACGGATACTTTTGATGCCTCAATCCATGTTTCAATTTCCTGCCAAGCCTCCTCATCTTGAAGGTAACCAGTAACAAATTCATACTTATGGCCGGAACGATTAAACACGCTTGCAATTTCAGGGACAGAACAAGCTTGGCAATTTTCAAGCCAAAAACCTGTCATCTTACCTCTGTCGCCTAATTGATTGAACTTGTCATAATCAAGCACGGCAACCGGCTGGAGATTTAGGATAATTATTGGAACCTTTAACTTCTGCGCTATGGGCAATACGGTGGATGATAACGCATACGTGGAAACATATAAAAAAACAATTTCAACATCATTTGTCTTCAAAAAGTCTGCTGCCTCTCGGGCTTTGATTGGATTGTCAACCATTCCCGCATCCACAACTTCAACACCTAATTTGTCTATTTTATCATGGATAAAACTTTGATAGCGTACTAAATTGTCAAGTAAACCATCAAACTGATCCCAATAAGTATCTAATCCAATCCCAAATAATCCTACTTTAGTTTTCATTTTAATGAATAATTGCACCTTTCTAATCCCTCTGTAATTTTACCTAACCTTCATAAAAATTGAGCTTTTTGAAAGCGCAAAATAATACTACCTATCGAAATAAATTTTCGACATAATTTAAATGAAAGCACAAGGGAATAAATAAGAATATTGATTATAAACTCTTTAAAAATGCAATGCTCAAAGGTATATTTTCTAATTCCTTATCACTTTCATCTTCAATGAAACAATGCTCAACTCCTCCTTTTTTACCTAATTTGATGATCTGCTTCCAGTTGCCCTGACCAGCACCCACGGCCACATCATTTTCTGCAGGAGTACCACCTGTCAAATCGCCTTTGACACCCTTACGAAGGTCTTTAACGTGCATCAATTTAAATCTTCCTGGATATTTTTTCAGCAACTTAACTGGCATATCTGCTCCACCGCCATGCATGGTCCACAAAACATCCATTTCGAAGGCAACAAATTGAGGATTGGTATTTTTAATCATGTAATCTAACAAGGTCGCATCTTCAAAAGGTTGGAATTCATATCCATGGTCATGGTAACACAGCGTTATTCCGTTTTCCTTTAAAATCTTTCCTGAATTATTAAAAACCTCAATGGCTTTCTGCGCATCCGCTAAAGAGAATTCGCCTTTTTTGTGGGGAATCCAAGCGCACATAACAAATTTAGAGCCTAATATTTTTGCTCTTTGAACAACCGCCATAGGGTCTTTGGCTAATTCATTAAAATCCGCCCCCGTCGATGGAATAGAAATCCCTCTTGCATCGCATAATTTCTTATAATCTTCTAAGGACATTCCTTTTACACCCCCGCCTTCTATTTCAGTAAAGCCTAATTCTTTAATTAGATCAAGTGTTTTTTCAGCGCCTTTCACAGGGAAATGCTTTCTAAAAGTATAGGTTTGAACGCCTATCGGATAGGTGTAAAGTTTCTGAGCTTGCAATGTGCCTAAGCTCAACATGATTCCCAAAAGGGCCAGAATAATCGTGTGTTTTTTCATTTTTTTCGTTTATAGGTTCTTTTTGTTTAATTCGTCTACTGCATGGTTCGCAGCTCTTGCCGCAAATGCCATGAAAGTCAAGGTAGGATTTTGTGTGCTCGTAGAAGTCATGGAAGCGCCATCCGTAACAAAAACATTTTTACACGCATGCACCTGATGCCATTCATTTAGGATAGAATTTTTAGGATCTTTCCCCATTCGAACTCCTCCCATCTCATGAATATCAGCACCCGGAGCAGATTTTGAATCCGCCGTTCGTATATTTTTATACCCCGCTTTTTCAAACATTTCCTGCATTTGATCTCTAAAATCCTGGACCATTTTCACATCGTTTTCAGTCCAATCACAAGAAAAAATGATTTGAGGAATGCCGTATTTATCTTTTAAATCCTGATGCAAACGAATGTGGTTTTCCTCGGTCGGAACCGTTTCCCCCATCATCCAAGCCGATATATTCCAGGGACCCATTTTACGGGCCAACAAGTTTTTCCTTAACTCATCTCCCATTCCTTCTCGAGAAGAATACTCGCCTCGGCCCCCACCAATGCCCGTCGCATAACCCCTTAAAAAATCCGTTTCTTGTTTGTGTAAATTTCTAAACCTAGGAATGTAGGCGTTGCTCGGATTTCCCCCTTCCGTTTTCTTATCCTTAAATCCATCAAAGGAGGCGTTGGCGCTTCCTCGATAATTATGCCAAGCAATAAAATGCCCAAGCACGCCTGAGTCATTTCCAAGCCCCTTCGGAAACCTAGATGAGATTGAATTTAATAAAATGGCATTGCTATTAATCGTGGATCCATTGACAAAAATCACTTTTGCGTAATAGGGAACCATTTCTTTTGAAATAGAATCGATGACTTGGACGCCAACCGCCTTATTCGATTTGTTATCGTAAATAATAGAATGCACTACGGAATTAGGGCGAAGGGTCAATTTTCCAGTTTTGGCTGCCCATGGCAACGTAGAAGCATTGCTACTAAAATATGCCCCAAAATTACATCCGCGGTTACACATTTTTTGACTCATGCAACGCCCTCGTCCTTGTTGGAAATGAATTTCTTGGGGATCCGTTAAATGGGCGCAGCGGCCACCAACCACCCAACGATTTCCATATTCCTTCTTTAACACTTCTTTAAAATGCGATTCTACACAGTTTAACTCGAAACCCGGTTGGACTATGCTATTAGGCAATTCAGGTAAATTGTCATTAAATCCAGCGATCCCTGCAAACTTTTCTACATGGTCATACCATGGGGCAATATCTTTATATCGGATGGGCCAGTCCGTTGCAAAACCATCTCTCGCAGGCCCCTCAAAATCAAAATCGGACCATCGCTGAGTTTGCCTAGCCCACAAAAGTGACTTGCCTCCCACATGATATCCGCGCGTCCAACGAAATGGTTTTTCGTATACTACGGGTTGCTCATCATCTGGCAATGCCCAATGTTTTGTTTCTTCTCTTAAAAAATTAGGATTTGAAAATCCCTCTCGATCCGCCAAAGGAACTGTTCCTCGATGCTCAAATTCCCAGGGAGCCTTCGACGCTGTCGGATAATCTTCCACATGTTTTACTTGGCGACCGCGCTCCAAAACCAATGTCTTTAAGCCTCTATCACAAAGTTCCTTCGCGGCCCAACCGCCACTCGCTCCAGAGCCAATGACAATCGCGTCGTACGTAAATTTCTTTTGACTATCTATATTGAAATTTGCCATAACTAAACCGTGACACACCCGTGGTAAAATCCAGGCGCCATTACATAGTGATAATAATTAACCATAACATATTCAGAAGTGGTATACCCACGAATCGTCTCATTTCTTAATGTATCCGCCGCCCACTTATGCGTAGGATTTGTCGCCAAATTTTGAAGGACTTTCTCCCGTTGTTGTTGGGTCGATTGGCCAAAATTTTGCTGAAATTGCAGCTTAGCCAAAGCATCAATCTCCACTAAACTATCTTTAATTTTATTTTGATCGGCCGCTGTGAAGCAATCTGCAAATAATACATCTAAAAATTTCCCTACTCCAACGCCATTTGCACCCTTTTCGGCACCCTCAGGAATAAAGGTTCCGGCAATTAGAGATAGCTTATCTTTTTGATCTTCACTAAATACGAGAGATGGCGTAAGTTTTTGAACCGACCAACCCTGCAACCAATCGGGTAGGATTGAGGTGGCCGCTGCAGCTAAACCAATCGATTTTATTAATTCGCGTCTTTTCATTTTTAAAATTAAAGCTCATAAAAATGCCAAAAATTCTCGAGTAAATGACAATTTTTCTAAAAGAATTTTTTAAAAATAAATGGATTCCCGGTTCCTAAATTAAAACCGTAACGTTAAATCCATTCAGTATCAAACTAAATTATTTATGTTTAAAAATTGGCATAGCAAATT
>CANIYB010000162.1 GCA_947471105.1 Cytophagaceae bacterium | reverse complement strand
CATAGGTCGAATGAAACGCAGTGATGTGGTTTCAAATGCTAATATTCAGGCAGGAGATGTGATTGTTGGTTTGGCTTCCGATGGCCAATCGACGTATGAAAATAAATACAATGGGGGGATGGGAAGCAATGGCTTGACTTCTGCCCGACATGATGTTTTGGCTAAATATTTGGCCACAAAATATCCAGAAAGCTATGATCCATCCGTTCCTGAGTCATTGGTTTATTCAGGATCTAAGCAATTAACGGATCTTGTGGAGGGCGCGGATTTGGATGTGGGCCAACTCATTTTATCTCCTACCCGGACGTATGCGCCAGTGATTATGGCGATATTGAAGTCGATGAGATCTCAAATCCACGGCATGGTGCATTGCTCAGGCGGCGCACAAACCAAAATTTTGCATTTTGTCAACGATGTACATGTCGTGAAAGATCATTTATTTCCAATTCCGCCGCTTTTTGATTTAATTCAAAAAGAAAGCGGAACGGATTTCAAGGAAATGTACCAAGTATTTAACATGGGACACCGCATGGAATTATATGTGTCTCCTGAACGCGCAGAAGAAATTATTCAGATATCCGAATCCTTCGGAATTCCAGCTCAAATTATCGGTCATGTGGAGGCTTTTTCAGGTAAAAAGCTGACCATCAGAAGTTCTTTTGGGGAATTTATTTACGAATAATTTATTCCTCACTTGTAAATTTGAAAATATCTTTTTAGATTTGCACCCCCATTTAAAGGGCTTTTAAAGGTAAAGACCTGGCCTCGTGGGATTCACTTAAATACATAATATAATGTACGCAATCGTAGAAATTGCCGGGCAGCAGTTTAAAGTAGAAAAAGACCGGACCGTATATACCCACCGTTTGGCGGGCGAGGAAGGCGCTGCACTGGTTTTCGACAAGGTATTACTTGTTGACAAAGGCGGAGATGTGACCGTAGGAGCACCCATAGTAGCGGGAGCCAAAATCACAGGAAAAATTGTTGCACACGTTCGTGGAGAAAAAGTTTTGGTCTTCAAAAAGAAACGTAGAAAGAGTTATCAAAAAATGAATGGTCACCGTCAAAACTTGACCAAAGTTTTAATTGAGTCAATTACTTTAAAATAAGTCTACCATTAGCGTTTTGAACGCATAAATTTATAAAAAAATGGCACATAAGAAAGGCGCCGGATCATCCAAAAACGGGCGCGAATCACATAGTAAACGATTAGGCGTTAAGTTGTTTGGAGGCCAAGCAGTTATTGCAGGAAATATTATTGTACGTCAAAGAGGTACAGCTCATAATCCAGGAGAGAATGTTGGATTAGGAAAAGATCATACATTATTTGCTTTGTCAGATGGTGTGGTTGCATTTAAAAAAGGATTTAAAGGTCGTTCATTTGTACATGTGTTGCCAGCAGTAGCTGCTGCACCTGTGGCAAAAGCACCTGTTAAGAAAGCGGCTCCTGCTCCAGTAGCGGAAGTTGTAGCGGAGGAAGTAGCTGTAGAAGCGGCTCCAAAAGCTAAGAAAGCTCCAGCAAAAAAGGCTGCGGCTGCTGAGTAATTCTTTCAGTATATTATCAAGAACCTAGCATGAAAATGCTAGGTTTTTTTGTTTTATAGCAACAATATTGGAGCTACCTTTGTTATTAATTTTAAAATGAATTATGGAAACGCCACAAATACATATTTATACTGAGTCTACCCCAAATCCACATTCCATGAAATTTGTTTTCAATGTGGAATTATTGCCCGAAGGACTTTCATTTGATTATTCACAACCTGCCGATGGCTTGACAAAAGAGAAATCATCTCCTTTGGCCGTGGCTCTTTTTGGATTTGAGTTTGTTCGTCGGGTATTTATTACGAGCAATTTCATTACGGTCACCAAAGGGGAAGCGACTTTGTGGGAAGATGAATTATTTGGCATTAAGCAGTACTTGAAAAAGTATTTTGAAGAGAAAAAGCCAGTATTTTCATTGCCTGAATCTGCTGTCGATGGCACTTCTGATGATTCGGATACCGAGATTATAGGGAAGATTAAAAATGTATTAGAGCAATATGTTCGACCTGCCGTAGAATCGGATGGGGGAGCTATTTCTTTTCACTCTTTTGATGAGGAGATAGGCCAAGTAAAAGTTCTTTTACAAGGTTCTTGTTCAGGTTGCCCATCCTCTCAAATGACGCTTAAAGCCGGGATTGAAGCGTTAATGACTCGTATGATTCCTGAAGTAAAGGAAGTGGTAGCGGAAGGAGTTTAAGGCCTACCTAAAATAGAAAACAGCCATAAAAACGAAATTTTTATGGCTGTTTTTTTATTTATAAGATTAAAACGAAGTAGCTATGGTGATAAAGTCAGCTGCGACCAAAGAAGCACCGCCAATTAATCCTCCGTCCACATCCGCACAGGCGAATAATTCTTGCGCATTTTTTGCATTGCAACTACCGCCATATAAAATCGAGCAATTGTCAGCGGCGTTTTGACCATATTTTGTGGCCAAATGTCCACGTAAATAGGCATGCATTTCTTGTGCTTGATCTGAAGAAGCCGTTAATCCTGTACCTATTGCCCAAATGGGTTCGTAGGCAATCACTACTTTAGCAAAATCCTCGGCCGATAAATGGAATAGACTTTCGGTTAATTGTTGGGCTACAAAAGCTAAAAATTCTCCCCCTTCGCGAAGGTCTAAACTTTCTCCACAACAAAAAATGGGGGTTAAGCCAGCGGCTAGTGCTGAGTCCACTTTGGCAGCTAATTGAGCATTTGATTCCGCAAAATATTGTCGGCGCTCTGAGTGCCCCAAAATGACATAAGAAATGCCTGAAGTGGCTAACATGTTAGCAGAAATTTCTCCCGTGTAAGCACCAGAGGATTTTTCATGGCAATTTTGAGCGGAAACGGCTAAATTAGAGATGCCTGAAACAGCTTTATTTACCTCAGAAATAAATAAAGAGGGAGGAGCCATAATGACCTGAACGTCTTTTGAAACTTCCGTTTTAACTAATTGGGCTACTTCATTTGCCAAAGCAATTGCTTCCTCAGCTGTTTTATTCATCTTCCAGTTTCCTGCTACAATCTTTTTTCTCATGATTTCATTTTTTTAATTATCCTCAAAATTACGATTCCTTTTTCGTGATTGAAAATTACATTGAAAAAATCAATCGTAAATCCTCAAAGATTCAGGCATTTCCCGTATTTTCACACATTATTTTGCCCACCCAAAATTTGATATTTTTTACATGAAGCGCATTCACATATTCATTATTTTATTTTTAAGCATTTCAGCAAAAGGCCAGACCAATTTATTTCCTCATGCCAAACAAAAATGGGTAGATTCCGTTTTTGCCACTTTGAGTGTCGATCAAAAAATTGGCCAAGTATTAATGCCACGCGGGAACTCAAATCCAGTGTACGATACCACTCGCCTTTTTTCAATCATTCGGGATTATCACGTGGGAGGGTTTGTGTTATTTGCGGGATATCCTACGGTTCAGGCTCAATTGGTCAACGAGCTTCAAAAGCGGTCAAAAGTGCCTCTTTTTATCGGCATGGATTTAGAGTGGGGACTTAATATGCGATTAGATTCTACGGTGCGCTTTCCATACCAAATGACCCTAGGCGCCATGCAGGGGAATGATGCGCTCATCGAAAAGATGGGGTTTCAAATAGCCCAACAATGTAAAAGGATCGGCGTGCATATCAATTATGCACCCGTCGTGGATGTTAATAATAATCCGGCAAATCCGGTGATCAACTTCCGATCATTTGGGGAAAATCGGGATTTAGTTACTCAAAAGGCGCTGGCCTACATGCGTGGGCTTCAAAAGGGAGGTATAATTACCTCCGCTAAGCATTTTCCAGGACATGGAGACACGGGCGTAGATTCGCATTACGACATTCCTGTCCTTCAGCATACTCGAAATCGGCTCGATAGCCTGGAGCTTTTTCCCTACAAAGAATTGATTTCAAAGGGTCTCCAAGGAATTATGGTGGGACATTTGAGTATTCCTTCGCTCGACTCCACGGCGTCCTTAGCGAGCACCATGTCTAAGCCGATCGTCACTGGGCTTTTGCGGGATGAAATGAAGTTTGACGGATTGGTGTTTACAGACGCCATGGACATGAAGGGTGCTACCAAAATGTTTCCCGAAGGAACGGCAAACGTAAAAGCACTCTTAGCCGGCAATGATATTTTAGAAACGTTTGTGGATGTTCCTGCGGCTTTCAATGCAATCAAGACGGCACTAGATAAAAATGAAATAACCATTGCAGATCTTGATAAAAGAGTCAAACGGATTTTGAATGCCAAAGCATGGGCAGGATTAGACCGCTATCAAGCGATACAAATGAACGACTTGATCAAGGATTTAAATCCAGTCCAATCAGAGGTTTTGAAGCGGCAATTAGCCGAAAAGTCCGTCACCATTTTAAAGAACAGTGAAAGCATACTTCCGCTAAGGCGTTTAGATACGTTAAAGATTGCGACTTTGGCGATCGGGAAGGCTAATTATGGTGCTGTTTTCCCAACAGAATTTCAAAAAATGGCCGAAAATTATGTGGAAATGGCACATTTTTATTTAGACGAATTAAGTCCAGATTCGACTATTTTGCGAGTTGAAAAGGAATTGGAAAAATACAATACAGTGCTTGTGGGGGTTCATGGAATCTCCTACCGACCGGCCAATAATTACGCTATCAAAGCACCTATTCAAGCTTTAGTCAAGCGCTTTTCCACATCAAAAGCAATTGTCACGCATTTTGCCAATCCATTTACACTTACCCAATTTGAAAACTTGAACCGGGCATCAGCCTTAATCATGACGTATCAGGATGGGATAGCCCAACAAGAAGCTGCGGCGGAGGTGATTTTTGGCGGAATTGCCGCTGAAGGGAAAATGCCAGTCAGTGCCTCGAAAGACTATCCTTTTGGTTTAGGGCTTGTAACTCCTACTTTAGCCAGACTGCAATATAATGTTTTGCCTGAGGCAGTTGGAATACAAGGAAATTATTTGGCCCAACAAGTTGATTCGCTGGCCAATTTAGCCATTCAAATTAAAGGGACTCCCGGAGCAGTGGTGCTGATTGCCAAGGAAGGAAAAGTCATTTACCATAAGGCCTATGGCAACCAAATTTATGAAACAACTGAACCACTGAAAAAATCAGATATTTTTGATTTGGCTTCGATTACCAAGATTTCTACCTCGGTACCGGCTTTGATGCATTGGCAAGATCAAGGAAAATTTTCGGTGCAAAATACCATGGGGGAATTCATTCCGGCGCTGGCCAATAGCAATAAAAAGGATTTGAAATATGCGGATATATTGACGCACCAAGCAAAATTAAAAGCCTGGATTCCTTTTTGGCAAGATTATATTGACAGCACTGACATGATTGTGCATAGCAAAAAATTCAATGAAATGTACGCCAAAGATGAGTTGAAATATTCTTTTGTAGAGAAGTATTTTACCAAGTCGGCGGGGGAAGAACGGGTGAAGAAAATCATTCGCCAAAACAAAGATTTATGGGCCACCTGCGTGGACATAAAAACGGAAGTGACGCGCTGGAAACCATTCACACTTTCCTACGCACCATCGGACGAGTATCCAGTTCAGGTAACTCCTAATTTATGGGCGCACAAATCAATTTCCAATCAAATATTTGAGGCGATTAAGAGTTCGGCTTTGCGTGAAAAGAAAGAATATGTGTATTCGGATTT
>CANIYB010000161.1 GCA_947471105.1 Cytophagaceae bacterium | reverse complement strand
CCATCGATACGCTTGTCATTCACCAAGTCAGCACACTGCTTAATTAAATTAGCCTTATTGACCATATAAGGAATCTCAGATACAATGATCTGCTCCTTACCTGATTTAGATGTATCAAAAGTTGCATTTCCCCTCACGACAATTCTGCCTCTACCTGTCTCAAATGCATTTTTTACTCCCTGAACACCATAAATAGTCCCGCCCGTTGGAAAATCTGGTGCCTTAATGTATTGCATCAACTCCGGAATCGTAATGTCACGGTTATCAATATAAGCCGCAATTCCATCCACCACTTCCGTTAAATTATGGGGCGCCATATTCGTGGCCATACCCACCGCAATACCCGAAGTTCCATTCAAAAGTAAATTAGGAATCTTAGCAGGCAAGACCGTTGGCTCATCTAAACTATCATCAAAATTGGGTTGAAAATCGACCGTCTCCTTATTTAAATCCGAAAGCATCTCATCCGCAATTCGCTTTAAACGTGCCTCAGTATAACGCATCGCTGCAGGAGAATCCCCGTCAACCGATCCAAAGTTACCCTGTCCATCCACTAAAGGATATCGCAAAGACCAATCCTGAGCCATACGCACCATCGTATCATATACAGAAGAATCCCCATGCGGGTGATACTTTCCTAATACTTCCCCGACAATACGAGCTGATTTTTTATAGGATTTATTATAATTAACACCCAACTCCTCCATTCCATAAAGTACTCTACGGTGCACTGGCTTTAGACCATCACGCACATCCGGCAAAGCACGAGAAACAATTACCGACATCGAGTAATCGATGTACGCTCCCCTCATTTCATCTTCGATGTTGATAGGGATAATATTAGAATTTAATGACATAAATAATGGTTTGATTCAATGAATAATCCAACATGATAAAATCCATTTTCTAGATTTTAATTGGATTTTCCAATAGATACAAATATCATAAATTCTAACAATTTTTCCAAGAAAAAATTCATCAAATTATGCGTTTTTTTAGGTTGAAAAAAATCAAATCCATAGCTTTGAATGAGTTATCAAAAATGCATTTTAAAAAACGTTTTGAAATTAAAGTCTACTACCTATATTTTCGTTATGATTAGCCTGTTTTTAGGCTCATTGCAGGTGTATGGTCAGCAAATTACCAGAACGCCTTACCTACAAATGCTGGGTGAAAAATCAGTCCAAATACGATATCGAACCAACCAAGCCATCTTAAGTGAAGTGCAAGTTAGCAGCGATGGCAAAACGTTTAATCGAACGAAAAAATCAAGTCAAACCAATACCGAACATTTAGTTTTAATTGACTCATTAACAGCGTCTAACAAATACTTTTATCGAATCAAATTAACCGCCACCCAATTCGCCGGGGATTCAACCTATTTCTTTAAAACAGCTCCGGCCATTGGATCTCAGGAAAAATTCAGCGTTTGGACCATTGGTGACATGTATCCTGGACCCAATCAAAAAAATGTCTACGAAGGATTTAAGAAGTTTATCGGCAATAAATACACCAACCTATTCTTGACTCAGGGAGATAATGTCTATGGGGGTGGATCGGATGGTGATTTCCAAGCCAATTTCTTTCAAATATATCAAAATGGCCCTTTGCTCAAACAATCGGCCCTATTCCCTACCGTCGGAAACCACGATTACGATATTTATCCTAAAAGCCAAGATTATCCCGACATGGCCTATTTCCAAAACTTCACCCTACCCACAAAGGGAGAATTAGGCGGTTTAGCCTCTAGTTCTGAAGCTTATTATTCCTTCGACTATGGGAATACACACTTCATTTGCCTTGATTCCTATGCTTGGGGAAAAGATAACATGCGTATTTTTGATGGGCCATCGGACCAATTAACCTGGCTGAAAAATGACTTAAAAGCGACTAAACAAAAATGGAAAGTCGTATTTTTTCATTATCCTCCCTATACCAAAGGGACCTACGATTCCGATTTAGTGCCAGATTTAATCAATTTAAGATCCATTTTACCCAAAGTATTTGATGAATACAATGTTGACCTTGTCCTCACGGGTCATAGCCACGTTTACGAACGAAGCAAACCGCTGAAAAATCACTATGGTCTATCCTCTGAATTCAATAAAGCAGTTCATTGGCCCCAAAGTTCATCAGGTCGTTATGATAAATCGACCAATTCGTGCCCTTACCTCTTCTCGACCAGTAATGTCGATAAAAATGGAGTTATTTATGTAGTAAATGGCGTGGGCGGTGCCACTGGAGCTGCTAGGTCAGATGCCCCCCACCCTGTGATGGAATATAGCCTTGCTGGACAAGCAGGGTCTTTTTACTTTGAAATAGACGGGAATCGATTGGAGGCTAAATTCATTAATGAAGAAGGCAATGTATTAGATCAATTCACTGTTTTTAAAGACCTCAACCTCAAGGCTCCTAGCACTCAAACGATCAATTATTTCGATAAATTAGAATTAGCTGCCACCTGGACCGGCGAATATGTATGGTCCAATGGTGATAAAACAAAAAACATCAAAGTAAACCCAACTGAAAATACCGTATTCAAAGTATCAGATCCTCAAAATTGCTTTCAAGAATCATTTGACATCAAAGTCAATCCTCCCCTTTCCATTCAAAATGTAGAAGAGTCGATCAATATACCTTTTGAATCCCTAACTATTTATGACCTTTTAGGCCGTAAAACAAAGGAATTTAAGCAGAATGGAACCATAAATAAAGAATTGATTTCTGAATTAAATCCGGGATTGCATATATTGATATACCAACAAAATGGTCAGGAAAAATCGATGAAAATAAGGACTAATTCTTATTAGAAGAAGACTCGCGGACGATTAATTGGGTCTTTAATACTTCTACCCTAGGTTTTAAATCCTCCCCCTTGTGATTAATTTGGTCTAACAATAGCTCGACAGACAACCGACCTATTTCTTCCAAAGGTTGTGAAACCGAAGATATCGAAGGAGAAACAATCGAACAAATAGGCTCATTGTTAAAACTAACTATTTTGACTTCATCCGGCACGGAAATATTTAACCCTCGCAAAGCCACCAAAACGCCTAAGGCCAGTCGGTCCGAAACAACCAAAATTCCATCAGGTCTATTTTTTGCTCTCATTAACTCCTGAGTGCATAAAGTCGCTGAATCCTGTACGTAATCCGAATGAATAATTAAATTTAAATCTTCCTTAATCCCCGACTCAGCTAATGCTCGTAAATAGCCTGATATTCGTTGATTACTGACGGATACATTCGTCGGCCCAGCAAGAAAAGCAATTCGCTTACAGCCAGTATTTAACAAATGTTTCACCGCTTCATATGCAGATTGCTCGTTGTCAACCATCACTTTTGAGGCATGAATTTCATCACTATCCCGATCAAAAAACACTAAGGGAATTCCGCGCCTTTGCAAACGTGTCAAATGATCTAAATTCACCGTTTCCCTCGACAAAGAAATAATAATCCCTTCTACCTGTCCTCTGGATAAATTCTGAATATTAATCAATTCACGTTCATAGGATTCCTGCGTCTGTGTAATCAACAAACTGTAGCCAGCTGCAATGGCCGCTTCCTCAATCGACTTTAAAATCGTAGAAAAAAAGTAATAACCCAGATCTGGCACGATAACTCCCAAAGTTTTAGTCTTACTCTTGACCAAACTAGTAGCAATAACATTGGGTTGGTAATCTAACTCCTCAGCTAAATCAACCACCATTTTTTTGGTGTCAGGATGAATATCCGGTAAATCCCTCAAAGCCCTAGAAACCGTCGCCACTGAAATATTCAGTCGCTTAGCAATGTCTTTGATGGTTACCTGATGACGCATGTGATGAAAATTTATGCAAATTTACATTAATAAGTACTAATTAACCTAATCCCTAGAAACTGATAATTTAACAATAGAATGGCCCGAAATTTGACCTAGAGGCGGATTTTCTTTTGTTACACTAATTTCAATCAATTGATAATCGGGACAAATTAATTGAATTTTTTCAACGATTTCTTCGCAAATGGTTTCTAATAAATCAACGGGGTTACGCATAACTTCAGAACAAATTGAGTATAAAACTCCATAGTCAATGGATTGTTCAAGATTTTCCGAAAAGCTTTCATTTGAAATTCGATCCACAGAAACGGATAGGCTAAATTCATTCCCTAAAACACGCTCTTCCGGAAATAATCCATGGAACGAAAAGAATTTAACGTTTTCTAATTTAATCTGCCAACTGCGCATCTAGATTAATTTATGTCCCCTATTTTACCTTTGGGACCGGTCGATTTAGCATAAGCTGCTAATACTTTATTCAAGGTAGGCAAACCGTCGTCTCCCCCATTTTCAGCTGACAAATCAGCATTGGCCAATTTCTTTTTGGAGTTGACTTTCTTTTTTACACTGGATTTTACTTGACTGTTTTTGGGTAAATCATCCTTCTTCTTGACATTGGTGACTGTATTCGCCTTTTTAACAGCACTCGTTTTTTTGACGATCACTTGTTCAAGCTTCTTAACAGGTGTAATTTCAGTTTCTTCATTTTTCAAACCTTCCCATGAACTTAATTGGTCTAAGGTCAGGTTGGCCAATGTCGATAATTGTTTTCCTATTTCACGCTGAGCCTCTTTCAATGTTTTTAATCCGCGCTCCTGCTCTCTTAATTCCTGAGAGGCCCCCATCAGCATTTGCTTCTTTTCAGACTCCGCTAAAAATTTAATTTTTTCAGCCTCTTTTGTCGCATCTTCTATGAATTTTTTGGCCAGTTTTTGGGCACTTATTTTTTGCTCCTCAGCCTCTTTCGCCATCTTAACTTTCCAATTCTCCTGTGCTTCCTCAGCCATTTTCATGGCACGGAATAAAGACGATTCTAACTCTCTTAAGCGGGTAATTTCGGTTTCTAAATCGCCTACTTTGGACTCTAATTTTTCAATCGTATGCTGAACAGAAACCTCATAAGCATTCACATTTTGTACATACTCATTTACCTCAGATATATCATATCCGCGAAATGATCTTGAAAACGCTACGTCCGGAATTTGCTTTTTATCACTCATATAACTGCTAAAATAAATAAAATCTTTAATGTATTTTCCAAATAGAAATATTTTTATCGTCCGAAGCTGAAACCAGATAATCTTGGTACGCTGACCATAGCAATTTATTCACCGAGTTTTTATGGGAGCCGTATCGCGGTGCGTCAATCACCTTTAACAAGGTTAAATCATTCGCACGCCAAATTTTAATCGTTTTATCCATACTCGCACTCGCAAAAAATTGTTCGTCTGGACTCACAACTACATCGTGAATGGCATATATATGAGCTGGGACTTCTTGAACTAAGCGCGTATTTTCACCATCTAAAAACCAACGCTTTAACTTAGCATCGCGGCCGACGGTAAGCAATGAATGGCTAGAATCCTCATAAATCATTGAAAACACGGATAGTTCGTGGGCAAGCCACGCAAATTCCAATTCAAAATTCTTGTTGAAAACACGAATAAACCCATCACTAAACCCAATGGCTATTTTATCCTGTCCGATCAAACAAAACTTCCGAGCGCTTTTATCACCCGATTTAATGTGCTTGATGATTTGTTGGCTTTCCCTAGCAATCACCGATATCAAGCCATGATCATGTGCGACCCAAACTTGATTATCCCAAAAACAAATATCAAAAATTGCCTTCTTAGGCATGGCAACAGAAAATACTCGACTCTG
>CANIYB010000160.1 GCA_947471105.1 Cytophagaceae bacterium | reverse complement strand
ATGGTTGATTTTCCATATAAATAGATTATCTAGATAGCATGTCGGAACGATGCGCATCAAGTTTTAAAAATATAAATAATAAGATAGTGAATGACCAAAGAGAGGAACCCCCATAACTAAAAAATGGCAAAGGAATTCCCATAATCGGCATCAACCCGATGGTCATCCCAATGTTAACTAAAAAATGAAAAAATAAGATTCCAACAACCCCAAATCCATACGCACGGGCAAACCGAGATCGTTGTTGGTCCGCTAAATACAACAAACGCCAAAGAAAAAATAAAAACAAAATGATGACCGCCATCACCCCTACAAAACCAAATTCCTCGCCAATCGTACAAAAAATAAAGTCGGTACTTTGCTCAGGCACAAAATCAAATTTTGTCTGGGTCCCTCCTAAATATCCTTTGCCCCAAAATCCCCCTGAACCAATCGCAATTTTAGATTGGGTCACTTGATATCCTAAACCCCTAGTATCAAAGGAAGGATCCAACAAAACTTTAATTCGATTGCGTTGATGTTCTTTTAACACATGATTTACCACCCAATCCACAAGTGTTGACATGGCCATAATGATGGCAATAGCTCCTGCGATTCGAACATAGGTTTGAGGCAAACGCCTTTGGTAAATCGGCAGAATAATCACAAAAAGACTTGCCAAAATTAAAAGGCTAATAAAAATAGTCAAAGGGCTCAACAAAAGAGAACTTACAAAAAGGGCGATTAAAGCAATCAATAAACCAGGATATTCCCCGGGCAATCCTTCTCGGTATAAAAGAATAATAAATGAGGCAAAAACCAAGGCTGAACCTGTTTCATTAGATCCAATAATCAGTAACATTGGCAAAGCTATGATCAGCGCGGATCTCCATTGGTTCATCCATTTGGTTAGATTCACTTGAGGGTCATTCAGGTATTTGGCCAGTAAAAGTGCCGTGGCCGTTTTGGAAAACTCCGCCGGCTGAATGGTAATCCCACCCAACTTAAACCAAGAATGGGATCCATTAATTGTTACACCCAAGAATGGAACAGCGATTAATGCCAACATAAATGCTGCGTAAATAAACACCGCAAAAGATTCAAAAAACCTGAAATCTAAGGCAAATATCAACATGATTAGTACGAGCGATGTGCCAATCCAAATTAATTGGCGTCCCGCATTGCTCGTATAAAATGCTTCATCAAAAATCCACAATGGAGCTTCCGGATTGTACACGGCTGAGTAAATACTCATCCAGCCCAATAACACGAAAAGTGCGTATAGGCCGACCGTAATCCAATCTAATTTCCCGATCTGGTTTGATTCTTGGCTCATCTTTTTAATGAATCCTTTTTAACTATTTTTCGATTATACGTTACATTCGCCAAATAGCTCATGTTCATAAATTTAGTCTCAATATCCTTTCTGTCCACACGACCTTTCAAATATTTCTCGATAATTAAAGATGCGATGGGCGCGGCCGCAAAACCGCCAAACCCTGCATTTTCTACAAAAACGGCAATGGCTATTTTGGGATTGTCTTTAGGTGCAAAAGCGATAAAAACAGAATGATCTTTGCCCTTTTGATTTTGGGATGTTCCCGTTTTTCCACACATGACAATGTCAGGAATTTTCCCTTCCCTTCCCACCGTGCCTTGTAACACCGCATCGCGCATGCCCTCATGAACTACATCAAAATGCTTGGCATCAATGCCTACCGAAACAGGTGTTTTGTAAAAAGTGTCAATGGTTTTTTTATCGCCCACGCCTTTAACTAAATGTGGTGGAATGTACCAACCCTTATTGGCGATAATTGCGGCGAAATTAGCCATCTTCAATGGGCTTACAACTAACTCTCCTTCACCGATACTCAAGGAATAAATATTGGAAAATTTCCACGTATTTTCACCCTTATAAACCTTATTATAATACTCGACATTAGGAAGATTTCCCTTCTTTTCATTTCCCAAATCAACACCCAATTTCCGACCAAAACCAAAATTGGCCACTAATTCGGACCAACGTTGGAGTCCCTGCGCAGACCTTTCAAACGTATCGCCTTGCGTATTATCATATAAAATTTTACGAAATGCATGGTAAAAATAGGGATTGCATGACCATTGAATCGCATTGTGTAAATCGTTATGAGAGGTATTGTGGCTGTGGCACTTGACCGGAGCACCTGCATGCGTGAAAACGGATCCAGGTGTCAAAATGCCCAACTGCAATCCGACTAACGCCTGAACAATTTTGAAGGTAGAACCAGGCCGATAATAAGCCGATGGAGGGCGATTAATTAATGGCTTTAATGGGTCTAAAGCCAATATTTGATAGTACTTAGAAAAATTTCTTCCGGCTAATAAACTGGGGTCATAAGAAGGTGCCGAAACCATGCTCAATATTTCACCTGTGGAAGGTTCGATGGCCACGACACTTCCTACCTTGTGCATCATTAAACTATCTGCATATTCCTGAAGGCGGATATCAACACTCGTAAATAAATTTTGCCCGGCAATCGAACTGACATCCAGATCACCGTGTCGATACTCCCCCTTTTCCACCCCATTGCTATTCACCATTCGATATTTCACCCCTCTTTGGCCCCGAAGTGCCTCTTCATAAAAAGCCTCTAAACCCGAAATGCCTACATAATCACCTTGTCGGTAATAATCATCCTTTTGATCCGATAATGAATTTGTATTTATCTCCGCCACATAACCAAGCGCATTGGAAAGTGCCTTAGATTGATAGGTTCGAAAGGCGGTTGTCGAAATAGAAAAACCCGGATAATCGACCAAAGCATCTTGAATTTTAGCAAAGTCCTCCTTGGACAAATGCTTTAAAAATAGCGATGGTTTAACGCGGGAATAAGCCCAGGCTTCTCTGGTCAAGGTATCAAAACGTCCTTTTGTGATACCAAATAAAGCGCAAAAACGATTTGTATCATTTACAACGGCTTTTCTGGGTGTGATGTATAAATCATATACTGGAGTGTTATAAACGATTAACTTCCCAAAACGATCGTATACTTCTCCCCTAAATGGCACTTGGATGATCTTGCGAATGGCATTATTATCGGCCGCTTTTTCATAGGTTGAGTCAAACATTTGTAGATAAAACATTTTACCTATGAATATAAGCCCAATCAAAAGGAAAAATAAAAAAATGATAATTCGGCGACCTTCTGGCACGTAAAAATTAGTTTATGTTACGGTAAAGCAATTTACAGAAATATTGCGATTTATTTGGGTAAGCTTTTGATCAAGGCATATAAAGAAATGGCAATGGATCCCAATGATAAGCCAATGGTGCACCACGGCTGATGCAAACCGAAATATCTGTCCAAATATTGCCCCAACCAGACACCTAATAAAATGGTCACCAACATCTGAAAGGCAGCTCCAATAAATCGCTGATAAGGTTGCATGTGAATGAATTTAAAATGTAGATGTCAATATATTAAAATTTTGAAAATTTGTCCGTGATTCCCGTATATTTTGTGCCTTTTCATATATATAATTGTAAATTTGAAAACTGTTTAAAGGTCCCAATGCCCAGAATATTCTTCTTAGTTTTTTTTATCATGACTATGTGGGCTTGTTCCCAACAAAGCACGCGTCCAGCAGCAAAGGCATTTCATAATATTAATGCAAAATACAATGCTATTTGGCAGGCAGATCGACTGTATAAAGAACTCTACACAAAATCATGGGAAGAACGAAATGAAAATTATTCCCTCCCATTGAGCATATTTCCGTCCATAGATTCAAGTTTTGGACAAGCACATAGCAATGAAATTGGGAACTTGATCAGGAAAGCCTCTTTAGTGATAGACCGACATCAAAACTCCAAATTTATCGATGACGCCTACCTCATCATCGGCAAAGGCCGACTCATAAAAGGGGATATTAAAAATGCCACCGAAACCTTTAAATATATCAACTCGATCGAGCATGATGAAATCACGCAAGCGAGTGCATTAATTTATTTATACCAAATATACATCGACCAAAAAGATTTCGAGTCGGCTTTAAACGTAGAAAATTACATCAAAGAAGTCCCATTAAACGCTTCCCAGAAAACTGATTTTATTTTAAATAAAGCCTATTATCACCAGGTAAAAAATGAGATTCCTATCGCCATTGCACTTCTGAATGAGGAAATCGCTCATATCAAATCAAAGATTCAAAAAGCTCGTTTGCATTTTGTATTAGGCCAATTATTTCAATCTCAAGGGAAAAATAGCTTAGCCCAAGAAAACTTCAATCAAGTAAAAAACAATAAGCCCACGTATGAGCTTTTATTAAATGCACAAATCGCGAGTAAAAAATTAACGGGCCAAGTCGGCGATTTAGAGAAAATGCTGAAGGAACCCAAAAATCTCGACAAGCAATCGGAGATATACTTAGCTTTGGGTCAAATCAGTTATGCCACTAAAGACTTTGAAAAAGCAAGGGAATATTGGTCGAAGGCAAGCAACAATAATCCGAACAAAGGAGAACTGTATTTAAAATTAGGCCAATTATTTGTCAGTCCCCTGAAGCGATATCCAGAAGCCGCTTTATATTTTGATAGCGCAGCTACCTATTTGCCCTCGAGTCACCTTGAATTTAATTCCGCTCAAAAATTAAAGAAAAATTGGGCCTATTTTAATCAATTAAATAAGGTGATTTTAGAGGAGGATTCATTACAAATCTTAGGTAGAAAATCAACCGAGGAGCTAAGTCAACTATATCAAAAATACGTACAGGCTAAATCAAAAAAATTAGATTCTTTACAGAAAAAAACGGAGGTCAAATCCAATATTGCCGCCACCTATACTCGAAGGCCGACAAGCCCTGAACAACAAAGCTTTTATTTTTACAATGACATGGCTAGGATTCAAGGCTCGCAAGAATTCAATTTTAAATGGGGGAATAGGACATTGGAGGATTTTTGGAATCGGAAAAACAAGAATGCAAGTACCGGATCTGACATTATTTCTCCGTCGATTGCCGTCGCAAAAAAATCAAATACCCCCGATTCAAACTCAGCGGTATCGGAGGATTCCTTACAAAAATGGATCGCTAGCATTCCAAGAAGTCTCCTTCAAATCACAAATTCCAATAAAAAAATTGAGCAATCGTTGTTTAAAATTGGCAAGTTTACCCAATTAGAAATAGGGCTAGATGAATTAGCTAAAACTAAATTATTGACCTTATTGGATCGATTCCCTAGTACTGAATTTGAAGCAGAAAGCTTGTACTTGTTATATTTATCCAGCTCCGTTGAAAAAAACCTTTACCGAGAAAAATTGGCTCAGCGGTATCCTGATTCCTATTTCCGCCAATTAATATTAAAATTAGAAACGGGTACTCTGAGTCTAAATAAGGAAGAAGAGGTGCAAAAAGCATATGAAAAAGCCTATTATTCATATGTGGCTAGGGATTATGTCAACTGCTATTCATCTTGTCAAAACATTCAAAATAAATATCCAAATAGTAAATTGGAAGATAAAATTGTATTTTTAATGGCGCTTTGTAAAGGGGGAACTAAGGATATTAGCGAATATTCCATGCAATTGAAAAAATTCATTCAAATCTATCCGCTAAGTCCATTAAAACCTGAGGCAGATGCGCTATTAAAAGCATTAAACCAAAATATCCGTTAACAATGCTCGAAACAGATCAAGGAAAATACAGTAAAATCATCCGATTCCTATATAAGTTTTTTATGATAGGAACCGTT
>CANIYB010000159.1 GCA_947471105.1 Cytophagaceae bacterium | reverse complement strand
TATTATCCATCATTGGAGGAGGTTTTACATTTTATTTTGCCATGAAAGGAGTTGCTTTTCACCAAGGGAATTTTGATGTACTCGAATTTGTTCAAAGCACATGGATTCAAAATGATTATGCGAAGAGTTTAACGTTGGATTTTTGGACGGGCGCTATCGCAGGTACATTTTTTATCTTAAGCGAGGGGAGAAGATTAAAAATAAAATACCACTACCTTTATGTTTTGCTGACAATACTCATTGGATATGCCTTTGCATTTCCACTATTTTTATTCGTCCGTAGTAAATACGTCAATCAAATTTAAGCATGGGAGAATATATTGCATCGTTTCCTGAAAATACTCAAAAGATCTTGATTGAAGTTTGTGAAGCCATTCGAAGTGTTGTTCCCGAAGGAACAGAGGAATTATTGGCCTATGGCATGCCTACCTTTAAATACAAGAAAAACTTGGTGCATTTTGCGGCATGGAATAATCATCTTGGATTTTATCCAACTCCAAGTGGGATTCGGGCATTTCAGGAGCAACTATCGATTTATGAAGGTTCAAAAGGATCTATTAAATTTCCTTACAGCGAGCCCATACCCTTTGATTTAATTAAAGAAATCGTCGAATTTAGAGTCAAGGAGGTGATTAGTAAGTCAAATTAATCATTAACTATTTTCTTTTTCTCAATTTTTAGATTGCGTCCAAAAGACTTGAAGCCTAATTCAGGTGAATAACCCACAGATTGCTTTGAATAGTACCCTTTTTCATTGTATGGACGTTTGCGAGGATGTTCTTTACACGATTGGGAACAGGCTCCTTCCATTTCTTTTAAGCAAGTAGGACAAATAGCTAAATGTTCATTGCATTCTGGATTAGCGCAGTTCACCATGTGGTCTGATAAAGAATCACAAACATGGCATGTTGAGATTACTTCTGGATTAATGGAATTAACGAGGGTAGCCACGCGATTGTCAAAAACATAGCAAGAACCATCAAAGTCTTCGCCACCTTCTTCTAAACCATACTTAATTATTCCACCATGCAATTGGTATACATTCGTAAATCCCTTTTCTAACAAATAGGCTGACGCTTTTTCACATTTAATTCCACCTGTACAATACGTAATCACCTTTTTATCCTTTAGGTGCTCAATTTCGTGCACATGATCCGGAAGATCTCGAAGATTTTCCATATCAAACGTATAAGCTCCTTTAAAGCGGCCTAATTCATGTTCATAATTTGATCTCATGTCCACCAAAACGACATCGGGGTCATTCTTAAGCATGTTTTTGAACTCGGCAGGTTTCAAATGTTTGCCCGTACGTTCTAGTGGATTAACGGGTAATTCTGAATGAACAATTTCATTTTTAACACGGACATGCAATTTGGCAAATGTATGTGCATCATGCTTTTCAATTTTAAAATCAAAATCGGTTCCTTGGAAAATCGGATCGCTTTTAAGCCACTCCATGTAATTTTGACAATCCGCATGAGTGCCCGAAACGGCCCCATTCAAACCTTCGCTCGCTACAATAATCCGTCCTAAAATACGGTTCTCTATGCAAAAAAGGTGATGTTTCTCCCTATATGATTCAGGATCAGCAATAGGAGTATAATTATAATAAAGTAATACACTGTAAGGTTTCATCTTCAACATGATTTACAGATTAAACAAAAAGTGACGATGGGGAGATTCGAACTCCCAAACCTTAACGGCACTACCACCTCAAGGTAGCGTGTCTACCAATTTCACCACATCGCCAAAACGGTTAGCAAAATTACCAATAATTTACTTACTTGCCAAGAATTAGAATTACTCAAAATTATTTTTAAGATGGCTTTAGAACTAAGCGGAAAATTAATCAAAAAATTACCTGAGGTTACAGGAACAGGTAAAAATGGTACAAATTGGATCAAACAAGAATTTGTACTTGAAACTCAAGATCAATACCCTAAGAAGGTATGCATGTCGGTTTGGGGAGATAAAACACAAGATTTAACTCCAGTCCAAGAGGGTGAAATTGTTAAAGTTCAATTTAATGTAGAATCCAGAGAATACAATGATCGCTGGTATACAGAAATTAGAGCTTATAAATTAGATCGCACTGGTTCAAGTCCAAGCGTTCCCCCGAATGTTGAACCAAGTCCAGCAGGAGGGTATCAATTTCCTCCATTAGCCACGGAAAGTGGAGATGATTTGCCTTTCTAAAATTACAATACCCTATTAATATCAAACATTGAGTTTTCAAAAATTCAATGTTTGATTGATTAGGTATTTATTGATTTTTCCATGGCTTGATGTACGATATCAGCCTCAATAAATGTATTTCCATACGATATAAAGCCTAATTTTTCATACAGCGGCTTAACACTTACTTGTGCATGTAAATAAAAACAATTTGCATCTGTGTAAGTGGCCTGGGCAACCTCCATCAAATGATTTAAGAGAACAGTCGCATAGCCTTTTCCCCGGTATCGACCAAGTGTAGCGATACGTTCTATTTTAATGCCTTTATCTGTTTTGCGAAAACGCCCCGTGGAAACGGCCAATTCATTATCGAATAATAAGTAATGCTGGGCTACAGCATCTAATTCGTCAAATTCCTCTGAGGGCAAACATTTTTGTTCGTGAACGAATACTTCGGTTCGAATGACAAAAACTTGGTCAATTAAGGCTGGATTATCCGCTTGAGTTATTTTAATGTTGGACATCCTTATTTCGATTGCTTTCCGTAAGCTTCAATAATCTCACGAACTAATCGATGTCGCACTACATCAGAACCATCCAATTCCACAAAGGCAATTCCTTCTATTCCGGCAAGAATCCGTTCCGCATCTCCTAAACCAGATGTTTGATTTTTGGGTAGGTCGACCTGTGATTTATCGCCCGTTATGATGGTTTTTGATTGAATACCCATTCTCGTTAGAAACATTTTCATTTGCATCGAAGTCGTATTTTGCGCTTCGTCCAATAATATAAAGGCCTTATTTAACGTTCTACCACGCATATAGGCTAAAGGCGCGATTTCGATGGTCCTATTTTCCAAATAAAATTTAAGCTTTTCTTGAGGAATCATATCATCCAATGCATCATAGATTGGGCGTAAATAAGGATCAATTTTTTCCTTCAAATCACCAGGTAAGAAACCTAAATTTTCACCGGCTTCTACGGCAGGTCGGGTGATGATTATTTTCTTTACTTCTTTATTTTTCAAGGCTTTGACCGCTAAGGCTACCGCCGTATAGGTCTTACCGGTACCCGCTGGTCCGATGGCAAAAACAATATCATTTTTGGAAGCTGATTCTACTAATTTCCTTTGATTAGGTGTTTTTACCTTAATCACAATTCCCTTATTTCCGAAAAGCAATACATCCTTATCATCCACCCAAGGCATGACCTTTTCTTCTCCAGTTGGATTTAACACACCGTCAATAAATAAAGTCATGTGCTTAACGCTCAGGGAACTATGAGATTCTAAATGTGCAATGCATTGATTGACAATGGCTTCTACTAAAGAAATTTGGTCATCAGAACCTCGTATGGTAAGTTGTTCACCTCTGGCTATAATCTTAGTTTGAGGAAAAGCATTCATTAATGCTTGAAGATTTGCGTTTGATACCCCCAAAAAATCAATTAAGGAGATGTCGGCTAAAGAAATAATTTTTTCTAACAAGAAGAATTAATTTAATGATGAATGAAAACACTAAAATATAAAATAATTGAAATTTTAATAGAAAGAGAAGGTGATATTTTTGATAAATTATCGTAAAATTGTACCTATGGAATCCAACACACCATCCTCCATTTTCAAAAAGGGAAATCAGCAAGCAAATACGGCTAATCGGACGAATATGCCTCAAAGGCTTAGTGATATGGGTTTGGGGAAATTACCTCCGCAAGCCTTAGATTTAGAGGAAGCACTTTTGGGGGCGCTCATGCTGGAGAAAGAACCTTTAGCCAATGTGATCGAGTTATTGAAACCTGATACATTTTATAAAGAAGCACATCAAAAAATATTTGGGGCGATTCAAGCTTTATTCCAAGCTTCTCAGCCTGTCGATTTGCTGACGGTCAACAATCAGTTAAAATCAAATGGTGAATTAGAAAAAGCAGGGGGGACTAGTTATTTAGCCCAACTAACTTCCAGGGTAAGTTCGACCTCCAATGTAGAATTCCATGCGCGTATTATTATCGAGCAATACATCAAAAGACAATTAATTCATATTTCATCTGAAATCCAAAGACAATCCTATGAAGACACATCCGATGTTTTTATGATTTTGGATCGAATGGAGCAAGAATTATTCACCATAGCCGAGTCCAATATTCGTAAAAATTACGAAAGTATGTCGGACATTTTGAAGAAGGCCGTTGAAGAATTAGAGAAGAAACAATTGCAAAAAAGCGGCCTAACAGGTATTCCGTCAGGTTTTACTGATTTAGACCGATTGACTTCTGGCTGGCAAAAACAAGAATTAATCATTATTGCCGCAAGACCCGGTATGGGAAAAACGGCCTTTGTCGTTTCAGCCTGTCGAAATGCAGCAGTGGATTTCGGTCATTCGGTCGCCTTATTTTCGCTTGAAATGTCGGCGGTCCAATTGGTCAACAGGATTATCTCTGCAGAAGCAGAAATAGAAGCAGAAAAAATTAGAAAAGGGAAATTAGAAGCCCATGAGTGGCAACAATTACATTCAAAAATAAAGACCTTATTTGACGCCAAAATATTTATTGACGATACCCCAGCTTTATCCATTTTGGAGTTAAGAGCGAAATGTAGACGTTTAAAAGCGCAAAAAAACATCGAATTAATTGTGATTGATTACTTGCAATTAATGACAGGGGATTCATCCGGAAAAGGACCTTCAGGAAATAGAGAGCAAGAAATTGCACAAATATCAAGGGCCTTAAAGCAATTGGCCAAAGAATTAGATGTACCCGTAATCGCCCTATCACAATTAAATCGTTCTACGGAGACCCGTGGAGGAAACAAGAAACCTCAGCTTTCTGACCTTCGTGAATCTGGTGCCATTGAGCAAGATGCGGATCAGGTAATGTTTATTTACCGACCGGAATATTACCAAATTACCCAAGACGATCAGGGGAATTCGTTAGTTGGCATGGGTGAAATCATCATGGCTAAAAACCGTTCCGGTTCATTAGAAAATGTATGGTTGAAGTTTATTGGGAAATTCACCAAATATTGCGATTTGGATTTCCAACCTTTTGGCAATCAAGATGGTTCTCAAAATCATGTATTAAGTGCTTTAGGAGATCAGACTTCTAGTTTTGAGCAACAAAAAAATGAATCATCCGTCTTCAAATCAAGTAAAATGAATTTACCTCCAGAAGATTATGATCCATTAAATACGCCTTTCTAAAAAAAATCGCTATAATCAAAAAAGACGTGCTAATCACACGTCTTTTTTATTTTTATAAAATCTCACATCATCATGATTTCAATCGCAATCTGACAATATTTTCTACGTGATGCGTTTGAGGAAACATATCCACGGGATGAACGATGTCCACGGTATAGGCCACATCTAATAAAGCTAAATCTCTTGCTTGAGTAGCTGGGTTGCAACTTACGTAAACAATTGTTTTTGGTAATACCTTTAGTATCTGAACGATTACTTCTTCATCCATTCCAGCCCGAGGAGGATCCGTAATAATCACATCAGGTTTCCCATGCATGGAAATAAATTCCTCCGTTAATACGCGTTTCATATCACCTGCGAAGAATGAAGCATGC
>CANIYB010000158.1 GCA_947471105.1 Cytophagaceae bacterium | reverse complement strand
CATCATGATATTTGGGATAGGGATATTCCTGCGCCACCCAATTTATTTACCATCTCTCAAAATGGCAAAAAACGCGATGTCGTTTCTGTTTTAAGCAAACTAGGTTTCATGTTTGTATTTGATCGGGTAACGGGTAAGCCTATCTTCCCCATTGAAGAAAGGCCTTTCCCCGCTTCGGATGTTATCGGTGAAAAAACCTCAAAAACACAACCTATTCCACTTTGGCCTCTGCCATTTGTCAAGCAATCATTTACTGAAAAAGATGTGAATGAATGGGCGTCAAATAAGGAAGAAATTATGGCTGAGCTCCGTAAATCCCAAACGGGTCAGCCCTTTATCCCACTAAGCATAACGAAGAAAACTATTTTTTTCCCTGCGACGGATGGAGGAGCGCAGTGGGGTGGCGCGGCTGTAGATGAAAATAGTGTCATGTACATTCCTGCGAAACAAAATCCTGTATACATTTCCTTGGTTCCTATGGAAAAAACGATTGAAAATTCAGGCAAATCGCTATATGTGCAATATTGTCAAAGTTGCCATGGGGCAAACCGCGAAGGGAGCGAAGATGGGACCATTCCTCCTTTAAGAGAAGTCCACAAAAAATATTCGGAACCCCTTTTAACTCAAATTTTAGCCAAAGGCCGCGGAAGAATGCCGGCTTTTAATTTTCTCTCTGCCGCTGAAAAAAAGGCGGTTTTGGCCTATGCCCAAGGATTAAATGTAGCGGTTGAGGGGCCCGTAAAAAAATCGACACTAGATGTTTCCCGCTTCTCATTTACTGGCTATACGCGCTGGTACGATAGCCAAGGATACCCGGTCAGTAGCCCGCCGTGGGGAACCCTAACGGCGATTGAAATGAATAGTGGGAAACACCTTTGGCAAGTTCCTTTAGGCGAATATCCTGAATTAACGGCCAAAGGAATTGCGCCAACGGGTACAGATTTGTACGGTGGACCCGCAGTGACGGCCGGAGGATTGCTATTTATTGCGGCAACTAAAGACGAAATGTTTCGAGCCTTTGATCGAAAAACGGGAAAGATTTTATGGGAATATAAGTTACCAGCTGCCGGATACGCTTCCCCGAGCATTTACTCGATTGGCGGCGTTCAATATGTCGTCATTGCCTGCGGAGGAGGTAAGGTAAAAACGAAATCGGGTGATCGATATGTAGCCTTTGCTCTAAAAAATTAGAAAATTCAGTACCATTGAGCTTTTGTAATGCGGGAAAAGGGGACCTCAGCTCGCAGCTTTAAAAATTTAAAATTTAGTAAAGCTAAGCCCAAGAAATTAAAAGTCAATCTGTAAAACTGATTTTATTGATCAAGCAATTGGTAATCGATTTCTAAAAAGTCTTCTACACAAGCAGCCCAATATTTTTCTACAAAGGCAACATGTAGCGAATGATTTGTATATAGATCATAGGCTTCTTGGGATTCAAATTCCATCGAAATCCCATACTGAAAAGGATTTTTATTACTCGTTTGCTTTAGTACTTCAAACTTTTGAACTCCCGGAATTTGTTTCAACTCATCGACCGCTGCAAAATATTGCATTTTATCTTCAGGAGATAAACTCGATTTTAATGTTAAAATAACTGAGTGGCGAATCATTTTATAAAATTTAAATTACCAACGAACGGCTTTGAAAGTCCAATCCGGATTAACTTTTTGCATTTCAATTTCATCATTCCGTTTGGTAAGGCCGCAGGCCAAATAGTTTTGATGCAAAGCCGCTAAGGCCACTCGGTCTAATTCTACTCCTAGGCCAGGTTCGCTGGGCACTTCGACCGAACCATCCTCAAATTTCATGCGGCCGCCGATAATAATTTCGTCCGACTGCCATGGATAATGAGTATCTAAGGCATACGTCATTTTTGGTAAAGCCGCACCTAAATGAACCATAGCCGCCAATGAAATGCCTAAATGGCTGTTGGAATGCATGGACAAATCTCTTCCAAAGGTCTCACAAATACCCGTTAAGGTCATCGAAGCGCGCAAGCCACCCCAAAAATGATGGTCACTTAAAATAATATCTTCGGCGCCAATTTCAATACTTTTAGGAATTTCGGCAAAAGAAGTCGTACACATGTTGGTAGCCAAAGGCGTCTTTAAAGCCTTGCGAACCAGCGCCATATTTTCTTGGCCACGGACAGGATCCTCGAGATACTCTAAGTATGGCTCCATTTCTTTCCCATATTTTATCGATGTCTCAACGGTCCATAGTGCATTTGGATCGATTCTTAACGGATATTTTTCACCGAATGCTTGGCGCAAAGCAATCACCGCATCCACTTCTTGACGAGGTTCAAAAACTCCCCCTTTTAACTTGATGGACTGAAACCCAAATTCCTTACACATAGCCTTGGCCTGCGCTACAATCTCATCTGGATTTAATGCGCTTTTTTGTCGGGCCGCATCCCATCCCGTAGCATTGGGATTCAGATCAAAACCCCATTCCCCTCCAGCACCTTCATATTTGTAAAATAAATAGGCCGAAAAAGGAACTCGGTCACGCATCTTTCCACCCAATAAATCGACGATTGGCTTTCCGGTTACTTTGCCCATGATGTCCATGCAAGCCACCTCCACCGCACTAAAAATATGCACTAATTTCCGCTGGTCCCAAGGAGCTAATCCTCGGTCAGCAACCGAATCTGTTCCAAAGGCTTGTTCTAAAATATGCCGAATTTGGTTTAATTGAAATACGTCTTGGCCGATCAACAATTTTTTTGATTCCTCCAAAGCGGCATCAATGTCCTTCGTTCCTGGAATTTCACTAATGCCTGAAATGTTATCTTCCGTGACAATTTCCAAAACCGTACGCAAAGCATAAGGCGCATGCAGACCAGCTGCATTCAAAAGTGGAGGATCCACAATGGCGATCGGAGTAATGTGAATTTCCTTAATGCGGGGTCCTGCGATGTAAGACATATTTATTTTATTTTTCTAATAACAATACCAAAGAGCTGTGATCCAATTCTCCATTCCCCTCTTCCACCGCTTTTTTCATTTGTTGGGCTACTTGGGCCGTCCCCATTAAATCTACATTTAATGCTTTTCCAGTCTCTAATGCAATATTCATGTCTTTGTTGTGCAACTTTATTTTGAATCCTGGTTTAAAATTTCGGTCAATGATTCGTTGGCCATGTAAGTCCAAAATCCGGCTTTGCGCAAATCCTCCTAGCAATACTTCGCGCATTTTTTCTAAATCCACCCCTGCTTGGTTTGCTAAAGTGAAAGCTTCGGAAACGGCTTGTATCGTCATGCCAACAATCATTTGGTTGCAAGCCTTCGTAATTTGGCCCGCACCAGCTTGCCCAATATGAACAATATTTTTACCCATGGCTTGAAATATAGGCAATGCCTTATTAAATGCCTCAGAAGAACCGCCCACCATAATAGAAAGTGTGGCAGCCTCGGCACCTACTTGGCCCCCAGAAACTGGGGCATCCAGTGCGTCAACTCCTTTTTTCGCTAATTCTGTATGAATTTTTTGAGCAATTAATGGCGAGATCGTGGACATATCAATGAAACACTGACCTGCGCTCATCTCGCTAGCAATCCCTCCATCCCCGAATAAAACAGCTTCCACTTCAGGAGAATCTGGCAACATCGTCATTATCGTTTCTACGGATTCGGCCAACAATTTAGGGGAAGCGCAAAGCTTAGCACCTGATGATTTAACCTCATTCGCAGCCGCACTTTTTTCAAGTACATAAACAGAAAAGCCCGCTTTCAATAAATTCAATACCATGGGTTTTCCCATGATCCCTAAGCCTATAAATCCAATATTTTTCATGTATAAATTAAATCAAGGGGAATAATTTTGCCCCAATTAAAATGACTACTAAACCTGTTAAACCCATCACCACTAAAAGCGGTGAAATAGTTTTAAGTGCTTCCTTTTCGGTTAGGTCGCTCAATTTACAAAATATCCAAAAGCCTGCATCATTCATCCATGGAACTAATTTGGACCCGCAACCAATCGCCAATCCAATATACACCGGATTAAAAGCTAAATTGGCCTGACCGGCCATTCCCGACAAAATTCCTGAAGCCGTAATCAGCGCCACAGTAGCTGAGCCTTGTGCCGTACGAACCACCGCTGCGATAAAAAATGCCATCGGAATTAAGGCCATTTGGTACCCTGCGGTCAGCTCGGCAATTTTAGCACTGATGCCGGTTTGTTGGAGTGTCCCGCCAAAAGCCCCACCAGCAGCCGTAATTAATATGATTCCACCCCCGCTCATTAAAGCCGTTTGCACAAAAGGACTCAAACTCTGTCCCTTATCCTTTTTATTTTTTGCCATGACTCCTAATGCAGCAACACCCCCTAAAATGATGGCAATATTTTTATCTCCAAAAAATTTAATGACCGCGGCAAATTGTTTAAAGGCGCTTCCTAAGTCAACGTTAGGCCCCTTTAAAAAATTCGTAATCGCCGTATCTAAACAAATGAGCACTAAAGGGATCATGACTGGCAGCAAACTAACTCCCAAACCAGGTAAATTTTGATCTTCTTTGGCTGATATTTTTTTAAGATCCTCCAGTTTCGCATCGACCGAATCCCTTAATTCAATGGGCCATTTTTTATTGGCCCAAACAGAGAAAATATAGCCCGCAGAAACGGTAAAAAAGCCAACAACGATTCCGCAACCCATCATTAATCCGATGGGTATATGCATTTCGCCGATTAAAAAAAGTGGTCCTGGTGCGGGAGGAACTAAGGAATTTGCCATCGCGGCACCTGACATAATGCACAGAATAAGTAATAAATAATTTTTACCGATGCGCAAAGTCATGGCTTTGGCTAGGGGAATCATTAAAAATATGACGGTGTCAAAAAACACAGGAATTCCTAAAAAAAAGCTTCCGAAAAGAAAGGCAAATGGGGCCTTATCCACGCCTGTAAATTTTAATAGTGATCGGATGATGCGCTCAGCCGCTCCGGATTCCAACATGCATTTCCCGATGATCGCGGCCATGGCAATTAATATGCCAATTTTAGCACAGGTATTCCCAAATTCGGTGGCTATTCGTTCACCCACACTTTTTTTAGAAAAGGATAATGCTGCACTAGCGTCCATCCCTTTTGACAGGGCAAACTGCTCTAAAATAGAGCCTGGGGTCAAAAATGCGACCACAAAAGCGCCTAATAAAAGCGCTAAAAAAGGATGTAGCTTTAAGCCAATGATGCCCCCTACCACTAAAACTATTCCAATGGCCAATAAAATAATCGGATCTAATATCATGATTCTTGAGATCTAAGTTTTGCTAATTTTTCCACCATGTTTTTTGCCCCCTCGGCCACAAAGGTGGCATCGGCTCCACAGGCAATAAATCGAATGCCCATCTGGTGATATTTGGAATATTCCTCTGGATTAAAAAATAAAATTCCTGTTGCTTTCCCCGCTTTATTTGCGGCCTTAATGGTTTTTTCCACCGCCGCTAAAAATTCGGGATGATTGAATTGCCCGAAAATACCCATCTCCATAGAAAGATCTGCCGGGCCTATAAATAGCACATCCACCCCCTCTAAATTGGCGATTTCGTCGAGGTGATTTAAAACTTCTTTGGTTTCAATTTGAACAATTCCTAAAATATTTTCTTGAGAAGTTTCGTAATAGCTTTGAAAGTTTTGGGCAAATTGTGTGGCCCGAACCATTTTAGCGACGCCCCGCTGACCCATGGGTGGATAATATAAGCCATTCACTACTTTTTTCGCTTCGCTTAGGTTATTGATTTTGGGACACATAAT
>CANIYB010000157.1 GCA_947471105.1 Cytophagaceae bacterium | reverse complement strand
GTACATTTAAATTGAATATCAACGTGTATTCGTTTGGATAATTTCTAAAATTACTGTGCAGTTTCACATAATGAATGAAGCGAATTTTTTCTACCATAGGTAATTGATAATAAGGCAGCATGTTGATAAATATGATGACACTTGGCAAACATAAGAGTAGAAATTGAGCCTTATTAATTGTTTTTTCTTCAAAAAAACTTTTAGTGTATAAATATGCAATTGGACCTCCCAGAATGCCTATTGGGTCAGTTTGAAAAAATAAACAGGTTAGCTCATATAAATGAGATGGGCTGTGAATTAAAATTACACTAAGCTCTCTTGAAATTGTGATTAGAATTCCAACACATAGGTATATCACAGCTTTTTGCTCTCTCCATTGAAAATTCAATAGAATTAAGCACAGAAATACATTTAAATAAATAGGCGTAAAAATCATTTTAGAACATATTTTTTATACTAGTAGAACACTATTTTTAAAGCAAAACAAAGGTATCGTTTTGTTTAAAATTAAACTACCTACTTTTTTACATGTTGTTTAATTTTCCTCAAAATTGAACTAATTTCTTGTTTAAAAGGCAATTATAATCCATTCCAATGAACGTGTTTTGCAAATCCTTGTAAAAAAACAAGGACCTTAACTTAGTTCTAAAAATGATTTCAAATCTTATACACACATCCTTTCAAGGATTGCTTTTGTGTTTTTTGGTTGCATTGATTACGCCTCAAGCAAAAGCCCAACAATTCAAACTTACCCAAGGCATTGCCATCACCCAGTTCAATTACCAAAACGAGCAGGGTCAAAATGTCCAAGGGTTAAAATCGGGCTCCGGCCTAGCCTTTGGCTTAGCTTTCCACAAAGCAAGCCTAGTGGATTCGGCTAAATACAAATTAGACCAAACGCCTTTTGCCATTTATTTAGGTCAAAACCCTACGGTAGCTAAAATGCTGAGCCTGATCAATTACGATCTGGGCCTTCAGTTTACCCAGCTGAATGCCGTAGGCGATATTCAAAATAATGCCTTTTCGTATCAAACGGATTACATAGGACTTCATGGAAAATTAGGCATTAGGATTCCATTGCCATGGAAGTTCTCGCTGAATCTTCAAGGGATTGCCAGTGTGAACAAAATCGTGCATGGGAATCAGTTGCTCATGAACCATTATGTGGACCTAAGCGAAGACGCACAATTCGCCCAAATAAAAATCATGGCCGGCTACGGCGCTGAATTCGAGAAAAGATTTTCGGATAAATTGGTCGGCTTCTTTGCCTACCAACAAACCCAGACGTTGAACTCCAATCCAGTAGGTCAGTCGACACTTCACTTCAAACCCACGCTGTTTTCAGTGGGAATACGCCTACTCAACTAGATCCGCCTATGAACCGAATATTTACCCTGATACTTTTTTTCTTATCAGTCAACATCAGCCAAGGCCAATATGTAAAAATGGCCACGATCTCTTCTTGGGGCGGCACAAGCTCCTCGGGCAATTACATGTCGCAGGTAGTAGGCCAGTCGAGCGTCATCACAGGAACCGAAAGCAAACAAGGAACGGTGTTCAGGCAAGGCTTTAAACAACCGACTAGCCTACAGAAAAAAACACAATCAAGCGGCATGTTACAAATGGCTGAGGGCGAGGGGAGTCCTTGGTCTTTTCAAGCTTACCCGAATCCGTTTAAGGATGTGCTGAGTGTGAAATTTGATCAGAATACAACGCTTCCAACCCGCTTGACTTTGTATGACATCGATGCCAACATCATCTGGGAGCAGAGCTATCCTGAAAATCAAAGCGAAATCAAACTAGATAAGTTCCAAGGGATCAAGGCCGGCAAATACATCCTGCAGGTATTCCAAAAAGGAAAGCCGCAGAGCCAGTCCTTGATTAAAGAAGTGCAATAAATGAAAACGACAATCAACGAACATTAAAAAAAGCATACACAGTACGCGTACATCATCATCCTAGTTCTTAAATAATATTAATCATGAAGTATTACAAGTATTTATTAACCCAACTCCTAATCCTTAGTAGCCTAGCTGGTTTGCTAGGTCAAACCAACAAAAAAACCCTGAATTACCAAGCGGTCATATTAGACCCTAAAGCCATCGACATACCGGGAGCCAGCATTGTGGGACAGCCCTTAAACAAGGGAAACGTCTGTTTGCGTTTTAGTTTGATAAATGCACAAGGAGGTTTGGATTATGAGGAAACCCAACAAGTCACCACCGATGAGTATGGCTTAGTGAATGTGGCGATCGGAGCTGGAGCACAAGCCCAAAGTGGAAATAGCACAAGTATTTATAAAAGCTTTGAGAGTGTGGTTTGGAACTCGAGTGTCAAGAGTTTAAAGGTCAGTGTCAGCTACGATGGCTGCAGCAGTTTCAAGCAAGTAAGCTCGCAAGCATTTAATTATACCCCTTATGCACTTTATGCGGAATCGGTGGATTATAAAAATGTCAGAGATGCCCCCACAAAACTCTCTCAATTCACAAATGATCCAGGCTATATAATTCCTAAGGATTTGGATCCACTCAAGGCGGATATCAAAACAAATACAAGTCAACTCGCTACGGCCAATCAAGCGATTGCCGATAACAAGAAAAGCAGTGATGCAGCATTTTTGATTGTCAATCAAAGCATTACGAGTTTAGATACTAAGGTTGCTGACAATACAACGGCCATCAATTCAAATACAAGTTCGATTACAAACATCAACACAAAACTAAGTGACCAACAAAATCAGATTACGGCGACCAACAATAATTTAAATACGCAGATTGGAGGATTGCAGGGACAATTAAATACCACCAATTCCACGGTAAGTAACCTAACAGGAACGGCAGAGGTAGTTTCAAATAAATCCACGGAAACGAATTTAGGAGGAGCTAGTCCTTCAGACCAATTGTACCCAAGCCAGAAAGCAGCGAAGTCTTATATAGACAATGCCATTTACGATGCGGTGGGATCTGGCGTTCCTGATGCCACCACATTAGCGGCAGGTAAAGTAAAATTAGCGGGCGATTTGGGAGGTACGGCCGCTAGCCCTACAGTTCCGGCATTGGCCGGTAAAGAAAATAGCAGCAATAAAGCAACTGCCATCGATTTAGGTGCAGGAAATCCTTCGGACCAATTATACCCAAGTCAGAAGGCAACCAAGGCTTATGTGGATAATTCGATCTACCAAGCGGTGGGATCAGGCGTACCGGATGCAACCACCAATGCGGCAGGGAAGTTGAAGCTAGCAGGTGATTTAGGTGGAACCGCTGCTAGCCCAACGGTCCCAGGATTGCAATTAAAAGAAGATGTATCGAATAAATCGAATTCAACTTCTTTAGGAACTAGTACGACCGCATACCCAACCCAAAATGCAGTAAAAACCTATGTGGATGCTCAGATAGCTAATGCTACGATTGCTGACGCAAGTTCATCAGCCAAAGGAAAGATTCAATTGGCCGGAGCGTTAGGGGGAACAGCTGCGGCTCCGACTGTCCCAGGATTATTATTAAAAGAAGATTTGGAGAATAAATCGGCAGCCGCAGATTTAGGTGCGGGCAGTACTTCCGACGATAAATACCCAAGTCAAAAGGCAGTTAAAACGTATGTTGATAATCAAGTAGCCTCTGCAACCATCGCAGATGCCAGCGCGACAATCAAAGGTAAATTACAATTGGCCGGCGATTTAGCTGGAACCAATTCGTCCTCATCAGCTCCCGTAATTTCAAACAATGCGATCAACAGCGCAAAAATTGAAGATCGAAGCATCACAACAGTTGACATAGCAGATGCAGCGATTACTGATGTAAAAATAGCTGGACTAGCTGGATCAAAAGTTTCAGGAAATATTTCAGGTAATGCCGCCAATGTAACGGGTTTAATCGCGGTGGGCAACGGAGGAACAGGTTCTACGAGTTTAACGGGATACGTGAAAGGAAATGGCACATCCGCCATGACTACCGTGAGCTCGATTCCTGTATCTGATGTGACAGGTGCGGTTAAAAAAGTAAATGGAACTTTGCCTAATTCAACGGGCGAAGTAACTATTTTATTTGGTCGGGTAACTACGGGAAACTATGCGAATGTACCAACGAGCGGGGGTGTTAATGGAGACATTTACATCGTTTCTGGCGATGGAAATAATTCAAATAATGGAAGAACCTTTATTAAGGATGATAGTGTTTGGAATGAAGTTTCACCTAATACTGCTGCGACGGATGCACGTTATCTGCAACTTGGGGGAGGCATAATGGAAGGGAATATAAGTTTTCCTACAGGTAAAAAGGTGATACTGACAGACGCTCCTTCCGGATCTACCGATGCCGCAAATAAAAATTATGTGGATACGAAGATTTCTACTGAAGTACCCAATGCGAGTACCACGGCTGTCGGAAAAATACAGTTGGCCGGTGATTTAGGCGGTACCGCTCTTTTGCCAACGGTCCCTGGATTAGCAGAAAAGGCTCCCAAAAACAATCCTGCATTTAGCGGAACCGTGACGGGAATTACCAAAGCCATGGTGGGTTTGGAAAACGTCAATAATACCAGTGACGCGAGTAAGCCGGTAAGTAATGCCACGCAATCAGCCTTAGATGCAAAAGCACCTTTGGCTTCTCCTTCATTTACCGGAACGGCAACTTTCGAAATTGCCTCCGGAATTACAAAGTCGATGGTCGGCCTAGGCAGTGTTGACAATACAAGCGATTTAGCTAAACCGGTTTCGACTTCCACCCAGACAGCGTTAGATGCAAAAGAAAATACTTCCAATAAATCAAATGATGTCACTTTGGGTACGAGTACTACAGCATACCCAACCCAAAATGCAGTCAAAACATATGTAGATAATACGGTCTCTTCGGGTTCTCCTGATGCGAATGTATCCACTAAAGGTAAGGTTCAATTGGCCGGTGATTTAGGTGGAACGAACAGCAGTGCTGCCGCGCCGATCATTTCAAATGCAGCGATTAGTACGGTGAAATTAGCGGACTTAGCTGTAACAACAGGCAAAATAGACGCGAATGCAGTAACGAGCACAAAGATTTTAGATGGAGAAATTGTCAATGCAGATATCTCAACTAATGCGGCCATTGCAGATTCTAAATTGGCAACCATTGCCACTATGGGTAAAGTAAGCAACTCAGCCACCACCGCCACGAATGCCAATACTGCCTCGGCCATCGTGGCACGCGATGCCAATGGAAATTTTAGTGCGGGAACTATTACAGCAGATTTATCAGGGAATGCATCTACAGCGACCAAATTGGCAGCATCAAAAACGATCAATGGAATCGCTTTTGATGGATCTGCAAATATTACGGTAACTGCTGACGCAAGTACATTAACAGGAGCTTCCTTGAAAAGTACGGTCTTGAGTTCTTCCTTAACATCAGTAGGAACATTGACGAACTTAACTGTCACGAATCCGATTGCAGGAAGCATTACAGGTAATGCAGCTAATGTGACTGGAACAGTTGCCGTATCCAATGGAGGAACGGGAGCTACAACGTTAACTGGATTGGTGAAAGGAAATGGAACAAGTGCAATGACAGCAGCTGCAGCCGGAACGGATTATCAAGCTCCTATTACTTTAACTACAACAGGGACAGGAGCAGCAACTTTTTCAGGCAATACATTAAACATTCCAGCCGTTTCATCCACGGTGAATGCGGGAAGTATTTCAGGAACCGTAGCCGTGGGCAATGGAGGAACGGGAGCTACCACGTTAACTGGATTGGTGAAAGGAAATGGAACAAGTGCAATGACAGCAGCTACAGCCGGAACGGATTATCAAGCCCCTATTACGTTAACTACAACAGGGACAGGAGCAGCATCTTTTTCAGGCAATACATTAAACATTCCAGCCGTTTCATCCACGGTGAATGCGGGAAGTATTTCAGGAACCGTAGCCGTGG
>CANIYB010000156.1 GCA_947471105.1 Cytophagaceae bacterium | reverse complement strand
GAACCAAACTGGATATGAAACGGATAAGCAAAGTTATTTCCAAACAAATGGACAGTTAGACGTTAAAATCCCTTGGATACAAGGTTTGAAATTTACAGGTACTGCTGCGATTGATAAGCGTTTCCGTGCACAAAAGCGTTGGGAGACACCTTGGACTTTATATGAAAAAGGTACAGGATTTGAAGCAGATGGCAAGACACCATTATTGGTGGCTAGTAAGCGTGGACCTGCTGAGCCTCGTTTAACATTATCTGATGAGAATCAATTAAATATCTTGTTAGGGGCAATCATGACATATGAGCGCAAGTTTGATGATCATAGTGTTACCTTTTTAGCAGGTTCTAACAGAGAAACGATTGTTGGAGATAACTTTAATGCTTATCGTCGCTTCTTTATTTCTCCAGCTTTGGATCAATTATTCGCTGGGGGTGACTTAGAAAAAACAAATACCGGTGGAGCTTATGAGCGTGCACGTTTGAACTATTTTGGTCGTGTGGCTTATAACTTTAAAGAAAAGTATTTAGCTGAGTTCTTATGGCGTTATGATGGTTCAGATATTTTCCCTGAGGCAACTCGTTATGGTTTTTTCCCAGGCGGTATGTTAGGTTGGGTGATGTCAGAAGAAAATTTCATTAAAAATGAATTGCCAGTAATCAACTTCTTGAAATTAAGAGGTTCATGGGGACAAATGGGTAATGATCAAATTGCAACATACCAGTACTTGTCTACCTATGGATTTAGAAGTTATGTCATCGGTAATGTGGAAACTAAAACTTTGTATGAAACCAAAATCCCTAATAGTAACATTAAATGGGAGGTGGCTACCAACTCGGATATCGGTTTAGAAGGTTCATTATTTAACGATAAGGTAACTTTTGAATTAGATTATTTCTACAACAAGCGTACGGATATTCTTTGGGTAAAAAATGCATCTGTTCCTCAGTCGACAGGTTTAACATTACCAGCTCAAAATATTGGAGAAGTTGAAAACTCAGGTTTTGACTTTACCTTAGGATACCGCAATCAAATTGGTGATTTCAAATACAATGTAGGTTTAAATGGTGGTTATGCTAAGAATAAAATCTTATTCTGGGATGAAGCTCCAGGTGCTCCAGAATGGCAACGTTCTACAGGAAGACCGATGAACACTTACGTAGCTTATCAATATGATGGGGTATTTAAAGACCAAGCAGCTATTGATGCAAATACAATTAGCTACAAAGCTATCGTAAATACATTGCGTCCTGGTGATATGAAATACAAGGATTGGAATGGGGACGGTAAAATTGATCCTAATGACATGGTGCGTAATGATTTCACCCAATTGCCTTTATTCCAAGGTGGTTTTAACATCGGAGCTTCTTACAAAAATTTCGATTTGACTATCTTATTCCAAGGGGCTGCTGGCGCGATGCAATATGTTAGTGCGGGTGAGTCTGGAAACATTGGTAACTTCCTATTGGATATTTACCAAAATCGTTGGACTGTTGAAAATCCAAGCAGTGTTCATCCTCGTTTAGCTAACCGTAATGATCAATATTTCTCAGGAAATAACACGTATTGGTTACGTAGTAACGATTACATCCGTTTGAAAAACTTTGAAATTGGATACAATGTACCAGGTCAAGCGTTGAGCAAAATCGGTTTGAAGAATTGCAGAGTGTATGCCAACGGATTGAACATGTTTACTTGGGATGCGTTAGGAGTATATGATCCAGAAACAGTTAATGCAACAGGACAATACTACCCGCAATCTAAACTTATTAATGTAGGATTAACAGCAACGTTTTAATAACTAAATAGACAAAACAATGAAAAAAAGATATTTAATCATTGCGCTATCGGTTTTCGGCACTGTCTTTACGAGCTGTAATGACAGTTTTGTCAACACAAAACCCTTAGATCAACTTTCTGAATCTGTCGTTTGGACAGATCCTAGCTTAGCAGATGCCTTTGTAACTGAACTCTATGGAGGTTTAGGAGTAGGAGGATTTAATGAGCAGATGTTAGCTTCCTTGACGGATGAGGCATCCTTTACGCACCCAGGTCGTAACATTACTACGATTACTGAATCACGTTCTCAACCTGCTGATCCAGGTTGGATTAACGGAACGTTAAGTTGGCAAAACATGTATACTCGTATACGTGCTTGTAACTTGGCTATCGAAAACTTGAAAAAGGCAACCGCATTTCCTGCAGCTACGGTAACACGTTTGACTGGAGAGGCGAAGTTCATGAGAGCTTATTTTTACCATCAATTAGTTCGCTATTATGGGGGTGTACCGATCGTAGATAAGTCTTTCTCATTAGCTGACACAGAATTTTTGTCTAAGCGTAATACCATGAAAGAGTGTATCGAATTTATCGTGAAAGATTGCGATGAAGCCGCTACCGCATTGAATGGCCTTTCATTGGCTGCTGGCCGTGCGACTCGTCCCGCTGCTATGGCATTAAAATCTCGTATTTTAATCTATGCTGCCAGTGATTTATATGACGCAACTACGGCTAAGTCTAAGTCGGCTGCCATGGCCGCTTACACAAATCCTGAGTTTGTTGCCTATGTGGATGGAACACGCGCTGAGCGTTGGACTAAAGCTAAGGATGCTGCTAAAGCAGTGTTAGATTTATCAGGTTTTGGTAGCAAATTAGATTTATCTGCTCCTGCAGCTAAAGAGGACGGAAGTGCGAATTATCAAAATATTGCTTTAGCTAGAAATGGTGGTGAAAAAGATTTGATTTTCGCTCGCTACTTTATTAATGCTAAGCAAGAAGATGGTGGTCGTATTGGTTTGTTTAATGGACCTAACGGATATCACAACTGGGCTGGAAATGCACCTATTCAAAATTTCGTAGATGATTACGAAATGATGGATGGTACTAAATTCTCTTGGTCTAACGCAGAACATTCGGCTAATCCTTATGCCAATCGTGATCCGCGTTTCTATGTTTCTTTAATGTATGATGGTTCTACTTGGAAACCACGTACGGCTGACGTAGCTGCAAAAGATCCATTAAACCAAATTCAAACAGGTCAATACGAAATCACCTCCGGTGGTTCTAAAGTGCCTTACTTTGGATTAGATACACGTAAAAGTTCAGTGGAAGATTGGAATGGAAGTTATACAGGATATTATTTCCGTAAATTCTTAGATCCAAATCCAGCGATCGTTGATCAAAGTACTTGGCAACAAATTCCTTGGCCGTTCTTACGTTATACGGAAGCTGTATTCAATTATGCAGAGGCTTGCATCGAGTTAGGTCAAGATGCTGAGGCTCGTGCTTGGTTGAACAAAATTCGTTTCCGTTCAGGTATGCCTGCTTTAACTGAAAGTGGAGATGCTTTGCGTCAAAGATATCGCAACGAACGTAGAATTGAAATGGCTTTTGAAGAACAAAGATATCATGACGCGCGTCGTTGGATGATTGCTGGTCCTACTTTAGGTAGAAAAGTTCAAATCATGAACGTAATCGGTACTCTGAAAGCTGGAAAAACCGTTACACTTTATAAGTATGATCCTACTAGCTACGATTATCAATATAAAGTAGTTGAAATGGATCCAGGTAAAGAAAACCGCGCTTGGGCAGATAAGATGTATTTCTTGCCTATCCACCGCGATGAAATGAATCGTAACAAAAATTTGGTTCAAAATCCTGGATATTAATCCAAATTAATTTTAAAGGAAATGGGGAAGTTTAACGACTTTCCCATTTCCTTTTTTTATTTTTAGCATAAAAATATTTCGTGCCAAAATACTACCTATTATTTTCTTTATTGTTTCTTTTTGGATGCCAAAAATCCAAAGAATCTCAGGAGACTTCCGAACCTCAATTGTTCTCCTTGTTAAGTCCGGAACAAACCCAAGTTAATTTTCAAAACAACATTCAGGAAGGGTTAAATACCAATGTCCTCATGTATGAATATTTTTACAATGGGGGTGGGGTGGCCACAGGTGACCTCAATGGTGACGGAAAAGAAGACATGTACTTTTCAAGTAACATGGAGGCGAATCATCTATATATTAATGAAGGCAATTTAAAGTTTAAAGAGGTAGCCCAACAAGCCGGCGTGATGGGCCGACCAGGTCCCTGGAAGACTGGGGTAAGTTTTGTGGATATTAATGGGGATAATAAATTAGATATTTACTTATGTTATTCTGGAAATTTGCCACCAGAGAAAAAAAGAAATCAATTGTTTATCAATCAAGGGAATGATGCTTCGGGCATTCCCACATTCAAAGATGAGGCTGCACTTTATGGCTTAGATAGTCCGTCTAATAGCACGCATGCTGTATTTTTTGATTATGATCGAGACCAAGATCTTGACATGATTTTAGTCAACCATAATCCAAAATCATTGCCAGTTTTGGACGAATCCAGTACCGCCGATTTATTAAATAAACCTGATGAAAATTCAGGGATACAGTTTTTTGTCAATCCAGGCAAAGGAGGAAAATTCATCAATCAAACAAAAGCATTAGGAATTCAAAGTTCCACCCTTTCTTACGGATTAGCCGTGGGAATTTCAGATGTCAATCAAGACGGTTGGCCTGATTTTTATGTCTCTAACGATTATACCATACCTGATTATTTATACATCAATCAGGCAGGTAAATCATTCGTCAATACGATTAATTCAAGCATCGGTCACATGTCCCACTTTTCGATGGGGAACGATATCGCGGATGTTAATAATGATCTACTACCCGATATTTTTACGCTTGACATGTTGCCCGAAGATAATCTAAGGCAAAAGCTTTTGATGTCCCCCGATAATTATGAAAAGTATGATTTCAATGTAAAGGTGGGTTTTGGGCATCAAATCATGCGCAATATGCTTCAGTTAAATTTGGGTCAAAACGCTTCAGGTAACACGATGTTTTCGGAAGTGGGCCAATTGGCCGGCATATCCAACACGGACTGGAGCTGGAGTGCGCTGTTCGCCGACTACGATAATGATGGCTGGAAAGATCTTTTTGTGTCCAACGGGTATTTGAGGGATTATACCAATTTAGATTTCCTGAAGTACATGGGCGACTATGTTCAAAATAATCAAAATTCGATTCAAAGAGAGAATGTCTTGGACCTTGTACAAAAAATGCCAGCGTCCAATGTGTCCAATTACATTTTTAAAAATAAAAAGGATGCGACTTTTAAAAATGTAACGGCCGACTGGGGTATCAATATGCCAACTAATAGCAATGGTGCGGCTTACGCAGATTTAGACGAGGACGGTGATCTGGAGCTTATTGTGAATAATATTAATAAGCCTGCTTCTATTTATGAGAATAAAAGCAACGAAGTTTATAAAGAAAATAAATCTATTTCAATCGATTTACATGGTTTAGGCGAAAACACCCAAGGTGCGGGTGCAAGCGTAAGCGTGTTTCAAAATGGGCAAGCCCAAATTGTTTATGCCAATATGTACCGAGGATACCAATCCAGTATGAGCCCTCGCCTGCATGTAGGTGTAGGAAATACACCTAAGATTGATTCAGTGAAAGTGCTTTGGAATTCAGGTAAATCACAAACGCTTAAGGGCATTACAGAAATTAAAAATATTTCTTTTTTTGAGAAAGATGCCAAGCAAATTCAAACGAAAGAGCTTGAAAACAAATCGTATTTCGCTCGAGCTGAGTCATTAATTCTAAGTCCTGGCAACAATCCAGTGAATGACTTTAAACGACAAACGCAATTGGTCAATCCCTTGTCTTTTGTAGGGCCCGTTTTAAAATCTTCTGATGTCAATCAAGATGGTCTTTCCGATATTTTTGTTGGCGCTTCACAAGGGAACCCTGCCCATTTATTTCTGCAACAAAAAGGGGGCCAATTTAAATCTGTTGTAATCGCTGGTTCAGAGGGATTTGAAGATTCGGATGCTTTGTTTGTGGATGTGGATGCAGACGGAGAT